>JALXFI010000429.1 GCA_027069035.1 bacterium | reverse complement strand
TCCTGTCTGTACATAAGGCAATATTAAAACCCAATCGTACGTTGATGATAAAATATAAGGTGGATATTAAGGGGCAGGCGGTTGATTTTAAAAGTGGATTTTAAGGCGCAAATTAAAAAAAAGTTAAAAAAAACTTGACATGGTCTTTATGTAGTGCTAATACTTTAGAAATATTATGTCCTGGAACCCCGGGATTTAGAGAAAGGAGGTGGAATGCAGGGAAAGATCGCAGGGAAAAAGGGTTGGTTAAGGATCTTTAATTGTAAAGAAAAGAGTATAAAAATCAAATTTTTAGAGAAACGGCCCAGCCTTGAATCTGGAGAGGATGGGTCGTACTTGAGGGGTTTATATCCCTTAAGGGAATTTTTTTAATTTAGGAGGAAAGAGGTTATGAAAAGATTTATAGTTTTTCTATTTGCCGTTACACTTGTGGCGGCATGGGTAGCGCCATCACTTGCGGCTGATGTGACATTCAGCGGCACATACAGGGTAAGGGCGTTTGCAACCAATAACGGCAGTGATTTTAATGATGATGCTGCAGATGAAAATACTTGGATCGACCAGAGGTTCCGTCTTGGCATAAATGCAGCGGCAAGCGATGACCTGAGGGGTTTTATACAGTTACAGATGGGTGCACCGGATGATTCAGCAAATTCTTGTGCTGCCTGTGTAAATGGTAGCCATGCCTTTGGTGGACCTGGAGACTTCGGTATAAATGTCCGTCAGGCATACCTTGACTTTAACCTTGGGTCGGTGAATGTAAAGGCAGGTAAACAGTGGTTTGCGCTTCCGTCGGACAGCCAGCATCTCGTATATGTTGACGCAGATGCAAACAACTCTTCTGATGTGATCGTTGCATCCACGCAGGCAGGCCCTGGAAATGTCGCTGTAGGGTTTATCAAGTTTACAGAGGGTGATGCCGGTACAGCAGCATATGATGCCGACTACAATATGTATTTTGCAGACGGTTCATTCCCTGTAAATGACAACGTAAAGTTGGGCGTATTCTGGCTTTTTGTTGATAACAACAGCGGCACTGCAACTACAAATGCAGGTGATGCCACAGCCATAACCCTTGATGAAGAGCAGATACACTACATCGGTGTAAGCGGCAGTGGCGATTTTGGGATGGTCAGCGTTAACGGCGAGGGCGTTTACATGACAGGCGATGCAAATGTAGCCCCGGGCGGCGGCACCGACCAGGATATAAAGGGTTATGCCCTTTCGGCAGAGGCCAAGGTAAAGGCAAATGACCAGATAACAGTAGGTCTTATCGGCGGCATCGGCTCCGGTGATGACAATGCAACGGACAACGACAGAGAGACCTTTATGTCTCCATCCGGTAGTTACTATTCCGGCAAGACGGGCATATGGTGGGACGCCGGTGAAGAGAGCAACGGCGGTGTAGGTCCTACCCTTGCAAATACCAATAATGTCGGCAGGGGAACACTTCAGAATGTGACATGGGTAAGCCCTTATATTGCCTTCTCACCAATGGATGCGCTTCACCTGAAGGCTCAGTATGCATGGCTCACTCAGACGGAGAAGGGTACAACCGTTGATGATGCGCTTGGTCAGGAGATAACCCTTACCGGTGTTTACAACATCATGGAAGGTTTTGACGCCGTTCTGCAGGCCGCTTGGCTTGTTCCGGATGACGGACTTACCGGTGGCGGAACCGCAGCCGATGATTCGGTAAGCGAGTACTTTGCAAAGATACAGTGGGATTTCTAAAAAAAATCTCACTTAAGATTATAGCTTGACCAAAAGCCCCCCATTCCCTTGGGGGGCTTTTTTTATCCCTTTTAATAGGGACAGCGACCGTTTTTCTCTCTTTTCTTATCCTAAGACTGGCAATCCATCCCATTTTAAAGAGAATATTCCTTGACATTTTATGTAATACATTGTAAACATTAAGTATGGTTTCCTATGAAAAAGAAGTCAGAAAGGCTGTAAAGAAAGGTTTGTTGCCCAAGGAAATATTTAAAAGATTTGATAATGTTTTTATTGCATTAGATACCACAAAAGATTTAGGCCTTTTTGATATTAAAAAAATAAAGTCATCAGGAGATAGAATTTATTATCGTTTGAGAAAAGGGAAGTTCAGGGCACTATTTTATATCGAAAATGGAAGTTATTATGTAATTTCAATTGCAAAGAGAGAGGAGGTTTATAAAAAATGGGAGTAATATCTGTAAGATTAAATAAGGATGAAGAGAATATACTAAATAAATTATCTGACTATTACCATGCTGACAAATCTACCCTTATCAAAAGGTCTTTATTTGAGTTTTACGAAAACATGATAGATTTGGATGTGGTGCAGCAATTTGAAGAAAATGAAAAGAAAGGAAGAACGTCCTTTTATACAGCAGAAGATATCCTCAATGAAATCTAATTTAATAGGGTGTTTAAATTAGGGACCGTTTTTTTTTCTCTTCTTTTTTATTTATCTTCACGGACTATTGACAATCTTGAGTATAATAGGTATAGTAATAAGGTAAGAAAGTAAGATAAGGAGGCGGTCTTATGAAGGTTACGAGTAAAGGGCAGGTATCGATCCCAAAAGAGATAAGGAAGACATTGCATCTTAAACCGGGAGATGAAGTGGATTTTAAGATTGAGGGCAACTGTGCTGTTATGATTCCTATAAAGACTCTGAAGATACCGAGGGATCAGGAGTGGTTCTGGACCAGGGAGTGGCAGGAAAGGGAAATGGAGGCTGATGAAGCTTTAAAAAAGGGAGAGCAGAGGGAGTTTGAAGATGTTGACGAGCTTTTAGAGGATCTTCACTCGTGAATGTAGTACGATTAAAGCCGTTTAAAAAGGATTATAAATCTCTTCCTTCTGAGATACGGAAGAAAGCAGACAAACAGCTCAAGTTATTATTTTCAAATCTAAGGCATCCATCTTTGAGGGCAAAAAAGATGGTGGGGAAAGAAGATGTATGGGAGATAAGGATTACAAGTGGGTACAGAATGACCTTTATGATACAGGGAGATACGTATATCTTAAGACGGATAGGCACCCATAACATACTTAAAAGAGAGTCTTAAGCTTTTTAATGGGGACAGCGACCGTTTTTTTGCCGGAAGGTTGCAATCTATCTCACTTCAGAGCGGATATTGGAGCAAATGGAATATTATCCTGGTACGGGTTCTTATTTTTTCAAGGCATGAACAAGAATAAACTTTATTAAAATATGGCAGAAGACCGTGTCCGTAAGGACATAGTTGGTTATTCTCCTTGCCTGTCAAAAAACACTTTCCTTTTTAAAGCAAATCGTTTAATATACC
>JALXFI010000428.1 GCA_027069035.1 bacterium | reverse complement strand
ATGCAAGGCCGCAGGCGATTTTTCTTTTGAGGCGTACATAACCGGTACGGTGAGAAAGAAAATCGCCGAGAACACAGCAGTTAAAGATGTATTGCCAATTTCAAATCCCGCTATCGCGGGATTTGGGCTCATAATATTACTTGAGTTTTTCTTAACAATGTACAGCTTTTCTCATCCATCTTTTGAAGAAAAGATCTTTTATGGATAAAAACACCTGTCAAATACTGATCATAGATGATGAGCCCTTTGTGTTAAAGTCTCTTTCATTTGTCTTAAACAAGGAAGGATACATTATAGATACAGCGCGGGACGGCAAAGAAGGCCTTGTCAAGATCAAAGAGTTAAGGCCAAAGGTTGTGTTGCTTGATGTCATGATGCCTTTAAAGAATGGTTTTGACGTATGCGCAGAGGTTAAGGCCGACCCAACGCTTAAAGAAACTTATATCATACTGTTGACCGCAACCGGACAGGAAAACGATATAAAAACCGGTTACAAGTGCGGAGCGGACGACTATATAACAAAACCTTTCAGTATCAATCTGGTTCTCGATAAAATAAAAAAAACCGGGATAATAACTTGAAGAAAATAAAATTCAGAAGTCTACAGTCAAAGATAGTCTCCATCACCCTTGCCGTTGGAATAATCTCTGTTCTTATAACAATACTATTCGTCTATTATCTCGGCAACAGGGCTATAGAGAATATACTCGGAGCAAATTTTAAGGAACTCGCATTCGAAACAAGCGAGAGGGCAGACAATTACATAGAGCACCATATCGAAGAGTCGCAATTCCTTGCAAGCAGCTCCGACATATCATCTGTTCTTAAGAAAAGGGTGGAGAGGTACTCTCACATGACACCTTCAGAGATAAAAAAAGAGATAGATACCATAGAAAAGGACTGGAAGAACAAGAAACCTTCCGATCCTGTTCTTTCAAAGATACTGAACAATCAGGCCTCCGAGTTTATGAGGGTCTCTAATGTAGAAGGCGCATCCAATATTGAAGGAGGTGAAGAAGAGCTTATACACTACATAATCATGCTTACAGACAATTACGGGGCGCTGGTGGCCGCAACGGACAAACCCGAAAAATACTCCTTTGCAAAAGAGGACTGGTGGAAAAATTCATACAACAAGGGGGATGGGAGACTATATATTCCCGGCATCACCTTTAACGATTCTGTAAATGAATACAGTTTTGATATTATCACACCGGTAAAAGACCACGGCAGAACATTGGGCATTATCCTTATGGCGCATAAGGTGAAAAAATTTTTCGATGCCGTAACCTCTGTAAAGGTGGGCAAAACAGACCATACCATGCTGGTAAGTTCAGACGGGGTTGTGCAGTTCTGTCCCGTGCTTCCAATAAAATCGCATACTGTCACAACTCAACTGACCGACAAGGTTTTTAAAGACAATGCAGGCTGGACACCGACATATGCCGATATCCACTACAGCGGAAGAAGGTCTCTTACCGGCCATGCCCCTATAAAACTCACATTTTCACTTGGCCCGCCAAGTTTCGGAGGAAACAAGTGGTATATAATCACAAGTCAGAACCCTGTTGAGACCTATGCTCCAGTCAGCGCACTTCTTAAATGGGTTGCCATCTTGGGGTCTTTAACCGTGGGGCTCCTGTGTCTGGTCGAGATGTTCGCCCTTAAAAAGATAGCAAGACCTATAAAAATGCTCTGCGACGGAGCTGAACGTATCGGAAAGGGTGACCTTGGATACAGACTCAATATAAACAGCGGCGATGAGATCGAGGAATTATCAAACAAGTTTAATGAGATGGCCTCCAAGCTTAAATCATCCTATACAACCCTTGAACAAAAAACACACGAAGTATCCGAAACAAATAAAGATCTTGCCCTGTTATATGATGTAAGTTCCACTATGAGCCAGTCTCTTATTAAATTGAATGAGATACTCGATGAGTTTTTATTAAAGATACTTACTTCAATGGGTTGGGATGCAGGGATGATACACCTTAAAGACAGAAAAACAAACGGCCTTCTTTTATCATCCCAGAAGGGGTTAATACCAAAGTTTACTAAAAATATTAAAAGGATAGATATCAATACGCAGATTTATAATCTTGTGATCAAAAAAGGAGAGCCTCTTATCATTCAACATGCCCATAATATACCAATAAAAAAAGAATTTATCGGACAATTCAAAAGCATGACATGCATACCGCTAAAATCCAAAGATAATGTGCTCGGCATGTTTTCTATGTACTCAAAAAATTCAAAGGATATCTCGCATAAATTTATTGAACTCCTCATCTCGGTAGGCAATCAGCTTGGTGTCACCATAGAAAACGTTCAGCTTTATATGGAAACCGAAAGGCTTGGCAAGATGAAGTCCGAGTTTGTATCACATGTCTCACATGAACTCAGAACCCCTTTGTCATCCATAAAGAGCGCTGCCGAGATACTTCTGCGTTACGGAAAGGATGAAAAAGATATCCATGAAGAGTTTTTGAATATCATTAACAGCGAAACAGACCGCCTATCAAGATTGATCGGCGAGATACTTGACCTTTCAAAGATTGAAACCGATCAGATCAAGTGGAGTTTTGAAGATATAGACATTGCAGAGATCATTCATGAGTCTGCAAAGGTTGTAAAGGCACAGGCCAGGCTTAAAGGCATAAAGATAGCAACAACTATCGCAAAAGACCTCCCTCCGGTCAAAGGTGACAAGGACAAGCTTATAGAGGTATTAAATAATCTTCTTGACAATGCTTTCAAGTTTACGGAAAAAGGCATTATCTCAATAGGTGCGGAGCCTGCAAAAAACAGCTTGATAAAGGTATTCGTATCCGATACAGGCAGGGGCATCCCATTAAAAGACAGGAAAAAAATATTTGAACCTTTTTATCAAAGCGGCAGGATACTCGAGGACAAACCCAAAGGCACAGGTCTCGGGCTTACAATATGCAGCAGGATAGTTGAAAAACACAAAGGAGAAATTTGGGTCGAAAGCAAAGAGAATCAAGGAAGCACCTTCTTCTTCACACTACCTATGGTACAGGCATGTTTAAATATAGAAATTGAAGGCGCTAAGATCAATAAAAAAGAGAGCAGCCGATCACTGATATAAGCGCCTTATGCGCACAGAAGAGATATCCTTATTTTTGTACCCAAAAACAGAATTGGTTTTCTTAGGCAATGGGTTGCGCTTCGGCAAAAACCCATTTTTCACAAAAGGAAGGGATAAAAAAGGAAGAATAACAAATATCTTTAAAATATTTAGGAAGTATTCCTTTAAGCATTGCCAGCGTTTCGTTATCC
>JALXFI010000427.1 GCA_027069035.1 bacterium | reverse complement strand
GTTTGGGGCAAACTCTTAAGGGATGAATATCTAATCCCGTATCTTGTGTCTTTCAGTCCATACATGTCTGAGACTACAAGATATGCGGACATCATCCTGCCTAATGCGGTTTATCTTGAAAGGTACGAGCCTGAAGGTATGCCTTCAAGTTTGTGGCCGTGGGTTGGCATAAGACAGCCTGTTGTTAAACCTCTTGGCGAGGCGCAGGAGGTAAGGTGGACATTAAAGCAGATTATAGATAAGGTCGATCCTGATGGGGAACGTGAGATGAAAAAGTACTGGGACTTTGAGTCTCCTGAAGACTATGTAAGAAAACAATTTGAAGGTATTCCGGGCCTTGATGAACTTGGGGGATGGGATTTTATGAAGGAAAACGGTGTGTGGCCTGTTTATGGAAGTTTTGATTCAAGGACGGGTAAGATAATTGACAAAAGTGGTTTTGAGATCAAAGCCGAGTACGGACTTCACAGAAAACAACTCCCTGCCGCGATGATGGTTGGAGCAAAGATAGAGCCTAAAACGGGCACTATTACAAAGAATGGCAAACCAATAGGAGTGAGGATAGACAGAAAAAACTATGTGGGCTTTGGAACTTCTTCAAGAAAGATACATGTCCGTGTAAAAGAATGGGAAAAGTACGGCTTTAATCCCATGCCTGTATGGAAACAGGAACCATGGCTTGCCAATATGGAACCGGACGATATGGTGCTTATAACATTTAAATGGAATGTTCATACCCAATCCCGTACCGCCAGTATTAAATGGCTTTCCGAGATGCTCCATAGCAACCCCGCATGGATTAACAAGAAAACAGCCGTTGAAAAAGGTATAAATGACGGTGATCTTATAAGAATAACTACAGATGTAGGGTATCTTGTAACCAAAGCACGTACAACAGAGGGTATCCATTCAATGGTTATTGCCGTATCAACCGCTTGCGGACATTGGGCATATGGAAGACTTGCCCGGTTAAGACAGAAAGAATCCGCCCCTGAATGGTCAAATCGGTCGGACCCTGACATTGAAGATAATGTCTGGTGGGATGACCATGGAGTTCATCCCAACAACGCAATACCGGCTATAGCCGACCCGATAGGTGGTTCACAGGCATGGTACTCCACAATCGCCAAAGTATCAAAAGCAAAACAGGGGGACAGATACGGAGACACAAAGGGAGACCCGGAAAAACACTACAAATTTTTCAAGATGGGCGAACGCTTTGCATATAATGGAGACCTTCATAAGAAGATGCATCCTGAGGTTATAATAGATTGGGAACTTGTTCCCGAACCGATGCTTAGATAGGGGCTTAAAAACCTTTTCTTGCATATAATCTGCCAATAAAACATTTATAGGCCTTTCTGCAGGTCAATATAAGCATAACACTGTACAACTAAAGAAGGAGGTTCATTTGGAAGAAGAATATGTGGATAAAATTTGTGAAGCTTTACTTCGAAACCGCATCTATTATTTTTTTTCAGCAGTCTATTTAAAACAGGTGTCCCGCAACTTTTTAAGAGATATAAAACGTGAAGATATCCTGAAAAGATTAAAAGACCTTGGTATAAAACTTGGAAAAGATTTTTACAATACAGATGAAGAAAAGCTTCTTGACCGGTTGGCTGCAGAATATTCTTCTCTTTTTAACAAACAGGGAGGGCTTATACCTGAAGAGTCTGCAAACATTGCGCATTGCGGCAAACAAAAACCATCGGTTAAAGAGATATATACAAAGGCAGGATTTGATATTCCTGAAAATTTAAAAGTCTCCCCGGACCACCTTTCAGTAGAATTAGAATTTATGGGCGGTCTTGTCAAAAAGGAGGCAAAGGCATGGCAGAAGGCAGACGCAGTTGAGGCAGAAAAATGGAGAAATCTTCAAATAGAATTTTTATTGAAACACCTTGGTCTGTGGGTTATGGAATTTGCTAAAAAAGTAGAAGAGACATCTTCTCATTCATTCTATAAGGGGATAGCAAGACTTACCAGAGAATTTATGGATTCTGAACTTGACGAATTGCTTGGAGACACCCAAAAACAGAGATAGATTTTTGGGTAAATTGGCAAGACGCTTTAAATGCAAGGCCGCAGGCGATTTTTCTTTTGAGGCGTACATAACCGGTACGGTGAGAAAGAAAATCGCCGAGAACACAGCAGTTAAAGATGTATTGCCAATTTCAAATCCCGCTATCGCGGGATTTGGGAGACAAAAGACGCTTGATAGATAATATCTGATAATGGTTGCTTGGAATATATAATCAAGTAAAAAAACATTGCTCAAAACTCGTCGCTTAAAGTAGTTTTTTGTTTGTTTGAGGATATTTTTAAGGCATGAAAGACCTTGACAATAATGTTTCAAAGGATGCTAAAAGTCTCAATAAGATAATGATGATTGAAATGGCGGGCAGGGGAAAACTCTGTCATTATACCTACAGTCTCGGTACCGTCCTTTCGAGATTTGGCGGGGAGGTAACGCTTGTTACATCAAAGAACTACGAATTAGAAGGTCTTCCACGCAACTTTAAACTTGTAAAGACCTTCTCTGATAGACTCTTTTTCTTTCCTTTATTCTTTCTTTCGCTTCTAATACGCATTAACAGGGAAAGACCTCAAGTAATCCATTTCCAGTGGATCGCATCGCCTTTAACCGGATTGTTTGTAATAAAGGTCGTTAAAAGGGTTTTTAGTGGTGTCAGGATAGTCTATACACCTCACAATGTGCTTCCGCACAGATGAAGATTCTTCTTTCTCGGTGTTTGGGCGCTTATTTACAGAGAGGTTCATATGATAATCGCTCACTCCAGATATAATAAGGCCGTTATATGCGACCTTTTCGAGATAGATACAAAAAGGGTAAGAGTTGTGCCTGATTGTCTCTTCTTTGACCACCTTGTCGAGTCATATACAAAGGAGGATTCCAGAAACCGTCTTAATCTTCCGAAGGACTCCATGATAATCCTTTTTTTCGGTTACATTAACAGGAGAAAGGGGATTGAATATCTTATCGAGGCGTTCAAAGGTGTAAAAGCGGCTGTGCCGGATGCAAGGCTTGTAATTGCGGGGGAACCTGTGGAGGACTTTTCCTACTACATGTCCTGTATCAGGCGTTTTAACCTTGAAGATGATATCATACTTGATCTGCGGTACATACCTTTTACCGATATGCTCCGATACTTCTCTTCCGCAGATATTGTGGCGCTGCCGTATGTTAAGGTAAGTCAAAGTCCGATAGTCCGATTGGCGCGTTCTTTTAGAAAAATTATTGTTACTACAGGGATTGCCAGAAGTGAAAATCCTGAAGGCACGTTTGTCAC
>JALXFI010000426.1 GCA_027069035.1 bacterium | reverse complement strand
CATCAGACAGGGAAGAAAACTCGCTTACACTTTTGGTTATCTTTTCTATAGATTCGCTCATTTGTTCAACAGATTCAAAGGTTTCAAGGGCGGATGACTTTTGATAGGTCGCAGCCTCCGAGAGGTCTTTGGACATTGAAACCACACTGTTGGTTATAGAATCAACCTTTGAGGTTAATTCAAATATCTTTGAAATAATTGTACTGATAGATGAGATGAGATCATTTATGGAATGAGAAAGTATCCCGATAATGTCATTTCTTCCGAGCAAATCACCGTCATCTATCTTATGGCTTAGATCCCCCGAACTGATCCTTTTTATATCTTTTGTAAGTCTGCCGATCGGATTTGTGAGCAACTTGTTAATAGAAATGATAATTACCGCTATAAGCGCAATAAAGGTCAATCCTCCGGCGCTAAATACCCATATCATATTGGAAGAGAGAAAATTGGAAAGAGCGCCGGCATCCATGTCCACAAGGAGCATCCCCCTCAATCGTTCTTTCTGGGGATGACATTTTTTACACATCTCTCTCTTTCTTATCGGCATCACCCCTCTTATTATATTTGAGTCCCCCATCTTTACTATCACGGATCTTGGGCGCTCCTCCACCGGAAGACTGTGACATACCCTGCATTCTTCCGCCTCCTGTCTGTTTACAAATGTCTTTCTTTTTAACGGCACTGCCGAAAAAGTTCTTTGCCACTTATGTGAATAAACAGCAATATCTTTTATCTTGTCAGGATTTTCCGCAATTATATTCTTAAGGGCGGATTGCACATCTTCAGGTCTGCCGCTTTGCATTGCGCTTTCAAGAGAAGAAACGATTGAAGATGCAAGAAGCTCGGCCTTTTCGGTTTCCATATCTATAAACTTTCTTTTCTGTTTAATGTATATGCCGAAAAAAGATGTTCCAGCTATGATTCCAATGCTTAAAACAACCGATAAAAGTATCTTAAATGTCAGTGAAGTGAAGAAATTTTCCTTCATTTTCTCCCCCTTTTTTCGGTATACATCATACTCATCCCTCTTCATATACCGTCTCATCAAATATGGACTCCTGTTTTCCACCTTCCAATTTAAACCTGTCCACTTCCCGATTTAGCGCTCCAACCCCTGCTTTGATCTCACTTACAACAAAGTTTAGTTTTTCAACGCCCTCCTGATTTTTTTTCATTAGCTTCTTGTTTGCATTAACGGCATCTATTATCATACTGAATCCTTCTTTCTGTAGAGAAACAGAATCCTTTATGTTTTGCGCTGAACTTGCCACCTTTTCTGTATTCGAGGTTATTATCTTACTGCCTTTTGTCTGTTCCTGGGTTGCCCTTTTTATCTGAGAGGTAAGGTCCTTCATCCTTTCTACGGCATGGGTAATCTGACGGCTTCCCTGTGATTGTTCCTGGGTTGCCCGGGCTATTTGATGGATTGTATCCGTTATTTTCTGCAGGTTCTGTGTGACAAGTTTGGAGCCTTGCGCCTGTTCCTTTGTGGAGTTTGCAATAAGAAGGCTCATATCCTGGGACTGATTGAATCTTTCAAGTATGGCCTTGAGTGTGGAAATGGTCTCTTGGGAGAGTTTTTCTCCTTCATCCACCTTTTCTATTCCGTCTTTTACAGAGACAACCGCCTTCTGGGTATGTGATTGCACCGCTTTTATAAGGGTTTCAATCTCTTTTGTTGATGATGATGTCCTTTCGGCAAGTTCCCTTATCTCCTCTGCCACTACGCCGAATCCCTTACCGTACTCACCTGCCTGCGCTGCAAGGATCGCCGCATTAAGCGCAAGGAGATTCGTCTCCTCTGCAACCTCATCGATCACGGTAAGTATATCCCCTATCTCTTCAGAACTCTTTCCAAGCATGTTTATTATATCTGCAATAGAGCTTACGGCCTGTTTTATCTTTTCCATCCCCTCGTGGGTCTTTTCAACGACCTTGAGCCCCATCTCTCCTTCTTTTGCCACCTCTTGAGATAGTTTTGCATTGTTGGATGCGGTCTCTTCGATATTGCTTATGGAAACATCTATCTCTGCAAGGGATGAGACCGTTTCATCGGCATTAACCGAAAGATCGTCGATCGCACCGGCAACCTCTCTGAGTGAAGCGGAAATTTCTTCTATGGATGATGATGTGTCCCCTACGGAGACGGTAAGATTTTCCACATTACTGTCCACCTCTTCTATGGATGATGCCATCTGAAGGATTGAAGACGATGTATCTTCGGCCAGTTGTGACATGATATTAAGGTTTTCCGACACTGTTTTGATACTGTTATGAAACTCATCTATGGTCTGAGAGGTCTGGTTTAGAGATTCCGCCTGTATATCCGTATTTTCTTTGACCTTTGCGCCCACTTCTTCAACCACTCCGGCGCCTGAATTTATATTTTGAAGCATATCTTTTACTTTTTTTATTATCGATCTCATTCCATTAATGGCCTCGTTAAAAGCAACGGCGATCTCGCCCACCTCGGTCTTGTTCTTAATTTCTGCATCGACCGATATGTCCCCCTGTGCCACATGATGTGCATGTTGTACAAGTATATTCATAGGTTGGGTGATGTCCCTTCGTAAAAAATAGCCTGCAAATAAAAGATATAATATAACGGATATGATAAAGACGGATAAGGAACTTTTCCACCGCGCTGTGGATTTTGCCTTTATAATCGATACGGGTGTCGATACCATTAGAAAATAATCGGGTATGTCTTTATGTATCTTCAAAGGAATAATTGTTTCAAAATTGCCCTCATGTTTTACTATCACGGTTGATTTAGCTCTCAGGGCGGCCTTTAGTATAACATCGGGTATCTCAATCATACCAGGCATTGAGGCGCTGCCAGTATGATATTTTCTTAACCCTTCTCTGTTAAAGACACTAATATGCGATATATCAGGGTTGAGGCTGACCATTCTTTTAAGAAATGGGAGTATATGGTTCATGCCCGGAAGATAGGTGTTGGTCCCCATATCTTTATGTTCCCCCTGAGACATCTTCTTCTCAACCTCACTCATCAGGTCTTTTGTTACGTGTATCCCAATTACCTCTCCTCTTTTCTTTGTGTCTTTCAGGTAATTATCCTGAAATGATCTGATATTTAGCCATGTCGATAACATAAAGACAATAAAAAGGAATGCGCTGGTTGACACGATTATCCTCCACTGGATACTTGAGAGGTATTTGTCTATCAGTTCTTTCATCTCCATTTCTCCTTTGTCTGTAAAAATGGTTTTTGATTGGTAACCGTTCTAAATTTTATATGGGCACAAACTGTTAATCTTCTTTTTTTGTGTCTTGTGTGGTCGAGCTTTTCTTTACATCTGTCAGCCCCTTGCCCAGAACCTCTTCCGGCAAGTCCTGTCCTTTTAATACAACATTTTCGTTTATTGTAAATATCTTATCGAGATCAAGAAGGAGGATCAATTTTTCACCTGATTCGCATATGCCCAGAAGATACTCCGACTCGATGCCCTTTACAACCGCCGGAGGCGGAAGCACGCTTTCTGAAGGAAGTTTTAAGATATTTAATACCTTATCTACAAGTATTCCTATTATTTTATCTTCCACCTGAACGATTATTATCTTAAGCCCCTTGTGAGTGGCTATGGATGGAAGACCAAAACGCATCCTCATATCCACTATCGGCACTACAAGTCCCCTTAAATTTATAACACCTTCTATAAACTCCGGCGCTTTTGGTATAGGGGTTATCTTCTGATATTTTATTATCTCCTTGATCTTCATGATATCAAGGGCAAACTCATCCTCCCCTATTGTAAATGAAGTAAGTATTACCTCGGATGACGAGTTGTCATCTGGCATATCCGTGTGATTGTTATAGTTTTCCGTTTCTTTTTCCATTATATAATTTTCTTACCTCTTGCATGCATCTTTCCGGGGGCTCCCGGACCTCGACTCTTCATAACCATCAACGTCTTTTCCTGCATCCTGATTTTCTGTGACTTCAGTGTCTTCAGTGGTTAATAACCTGTTCATTCTTCAAAAACTTTCTCAGTAAACTTAAGTAGCTCAGATAAATCAAGGATCATGATAAGCCTGCCGTCCAGATGACCGACACCATTTATACACTCAATATCAATCCCTTCTTTAAGGGGTGGCGGCGGCTCTATATCTTTCTCCGGTATCTTAAGGACATTATTAACCCTGTCCACTAAAAAACCTGTAGGCTGATCCTCTCCAGGGGTTACTATGATCCTTGTATCCCTGTTTTCATCAACCTTAGGCAGGCCGAGCCTTTCTCTCATATCTATAATAGGTGTCACCTCTCCCCTTAAAGATATAATACCCTTTATAAACGGAGGTGTATTTGGCACTTCTATGATCTCTCGCAGCTTTATAATCTCTTTTATCTCTATAACATTCAATGCAAATTCTTCATCTGCAACAAGAAAACTCAGAACCTCCTTGTAATCCTCATCGATTTCCTCTTCTCCTTCAAGGCTTTTTTTATATATTTCGGCCGTTGGTATCTCAATTTCCTGAAAATTTTTTTCAGGAATACCCTCAATTTCGCTCTGACGGCAGCCCGGAGCTGTTTCCGATATTTCCTCCGACTCCTTATCAGAAGGGGCATTTAAAGAAGGCTCAGATTTAGTTTCTACAGGTTTTTCGGCATTATTGTTAAGAGATTCTTCTGTGGTTTTTGTCTCGCCGTTTGTCTCTCGCATTGCAGAAGATGAAGCCCCGGCCTTTTCTTCTTTCTCTTTTTTTGCCTTTTCTCTTATCTTGGCTATATCCATAATATTAAAGTTAAAAGTTGAAAGTTGAAAGTTGAAAGTTGAAAGTGCAATCTCTTCAAAAAAACTCAGTTTACCACCCACTCTCCAAGCCCGCGCGCAGTGTGTAAAATGATCTCCTTGTCAATTAAGTCCGTATCGCTTCCGTAACCCTCTAAAAGCGCATAAGAAGCAAGGCTGTTTATTAATCTTGGAACACCCTTTGTGATCCTGAACACCTCCATTACCGCCTCTTTTGTAAAAAGCCGATCTTTCCTTCCCGCTGTCTTGAGCCTGAAGTTTAAATACTCTTCCGTTTCATCTGCGGATAAGGGTGTAAGGTGATATTGAACGCCAATGCGCTGTCTGAATGCCTGATAAGACTTCTTGGCAAGCCTTTTTTTTAGTTCAGGCTGGCCTATAAGAATAAGGCACAAGAGGTTTATATCATCAAGCTGAAAATTCGTAAGAAGTCTCAATTCCTCAAAGGCCGCCTTGCTTGGGATCAGTTGTGCCTCATCTATGATGATTACGGGGCAAAGCCCTTCTTTGTAAAGATTGAAAAGATGATCATATATCTGCTGCAGGAGTGCGGGCTTAAAAGGGTTCGGTTCCTTAATGCCTATACCATTTGCTATTACGGTCAGAAACTGATTTGGAGAAAGACATGGATTTATTATAAGCACTGCCTTATGAGCGCTGTCAAGGCAATCTACAAGCGTCCTTGAAAGTGTTGTCTTCCCTGCGCCTATATCACCGGTAAGAACCATCAATTCCCTCTCTTCCACCGCATACTCCATCCTTGCCAAAGCCTCTCTGTGAGCCTTGCTCTGGTAAAAAAAATGCGGGTCAGGTGTCTTTGAGAATGGTTTGACGCTCAATCCGTAGAAGTCTTTATACATAAGTTATCTTTAATATTGTCTTAAATCAAGATACTTTATCGGTGTTTTTATTGCAATATGCTGCTTGCGACTTCCTGTTTTGCTGAACTTTTTAGTGTTTTACCTATTATGCCGCCAACGTCAAGGACAAGGATGGTTTTCCGATCGCCAAGGTCTGTGGCGCCTGCAATACCCTGGACATTACTGAATAGCCTGCCCAGCGGCTTTATCACAACATCCTGTTCTCCTATAAGGGTATCTGCCAGTATTCCAAGACGATTTTCAGCAAGTCCTACAACTATTATCTCTATTGTTTCTTTATCTAAACTGCTTCCTTTTAGATTGAAGAAATCACTTAAGCTTAGAAGCGGAAGGGTATGCCCTCTTAAGTCTATAACCTCCCTTTTCTCGATGGTTTTTATCTCTGACCTTGGGATGGATAGTATCTCTAATACGGAATTTATTGGAATTGCATACTCCTTGTTATGCGCTGTTATAAGGAGCGCCTTTATAATGGCCAGGGTAATGGGTAATGTAAGGGTAAAACGAGAGCCTTTCCCTTTCCATGTTTCAATGTCTATCGTTCCGCTCAGTCTGGCGATGTTTTGTTTTACTACATCCATGCCTACGCCCCTGCCGGAGAGTTGACTTACCTCCTCCTTGGTTGAAAAACCGGAAAGGAATATATAATTCAGGAGGTCTTCTTCATTTAAGTTAAGAACCGATTCCTCACTTTCAAGCCCTTTTGCAATAATCTGCTTTTTTATTTTCTCGGTATCTATCCCCCTGCCGTCGTCTTCTATGTCAATTACCACATGATTGCCTCTATTGTAAGCATTAAGCTTTATGGTGCCCTTCTCTGTTTTTCCGCTTGCAGTGCGAACTTCAGGCGGTTCTATGCCGTGGTCAATCGAGTTTCGTATAAGATGCATTACAGGGTCTGCCAGCTCCTCTATAATGAGTTTGTCAAGCTCCGTATCCGAACCTTCTATTTCAACATCTATCTCCTTGCCTTCTTCTATGGACAGTTTCTTAACCATCCTTCTAAGCCTGTCAAAAAGCTGGCTTAGAGGAACCATCCGCGCCTCTAAAAGACTCAATTGAAGGTCATTCAACTTCCTTTCAAGGTCTTTGCTGACCTTGTGCAGGTCAACGGCAAGCCCCGTAAAGCCCTGCTCCATCTTTAGCTGTTCCGATATCTGTACGATTATGGTTTTACAAAGAGATATCTCGCCTACGGTATTCATGATGCTGTTCAGCCTTTCGATATCCACCCTTACGGTGTTGCTGATGCTTTTTATTGATTCTTCCGAATGCAATGTTGTTTTGTCATCTTTAGAAGGCTCTTTAGGTTCTTCAGGGGATTGGGAAGGCCTTTCTGAAACAGTTTGCTTGATAATCTCTACCTTGCCTTTTTTTACAAGCCCTTCTACGGCATCTTTAGGAGAGTCTGTCCCGACGAGTATATCAAAAAGTATAGAGTCTTTTTCCGCAGGGCTTGCGCTTGGCAGTGTGGCGATTATCTCACCGATCGTTTTGATCTTTGTGTTGAGTTCCGTAAGTTCGTTGTCAAAATTATCAAGGACAAAACTTACATTTATCATTAAGATGTTCCTGCCCTGTTTGATGTTTTCTTTGAGTCTGTGTTCTTCATACTCTGTAAGCACCTTTAAGATATCTTTATCAATATCCGCTGAATTCAGGTCGGATGAATCCTCTGCAGATGCCTTCTCTACCGCTTTTGTAAGGTTTTCTATAAAATCATTTACCTCATCGTCTTCTTCATTAACGGTTTTTTTATGGTTTTTGTCTCCTTTTTCTTTTAAAAGCCTGTTGATGATCTTTAGCCCATCAAAAAGTATTTCAACTATCCCGGTCGTAAACGGTATCTTACCAAGTCTTAGACTGTCGAGCACACTCTCAAGATTGTGGCTCAGCTTGCTTAGTGCAGTAAAACCGAATATGCCTGATATGCCTTTTAAGGTATGGATTGAACGAAATGTGCTGTTAAGCGTGTCGGGGTCAACACTTCCCTTTGGAAGGTCGTCACTTAGTTTAAAGACATCCTCGTTCAGTTGATCAAGGATGTCCTCAGCCTCGCCAAGAAATTCTTTTAAGCCTCTATCTTTTTCAGACATTACAGATACTTTTTTATAATTTTCTGAAGTTTTTCAGGCTCAAACGGCTTTACAAGATATTCATCGGCGCCAAGGGAAAGCCCTTTTTCAACATCTCTGCTGCTGCCTTCGGTGCTTATTATTATCAACGGTATATGTCTGTAGGACGGATTGTTCTTTATAAAACTTACAAGCTCCAACCCGTTGATATTTGGCATATTTATGTCCGTTATTATCATATTAAAGGCATGATGCGGAAGAAGTTTTAATGCCTCAAAACCCGTTGGCGACTCAAAGAATTCAAAGCCGTTTATTTGATCCAAAGTAGAGATAATAAATGCCCTTGTAGCTGCCGAGTCTTCGACTATGAGAATTTTTTGATCCAAGTCTCCTCCTCTCATAAACAACTATAAAACTCTTAAATGTTTAAAGAGTTTAAAGGGATTAAAACGATTTATTTTATTTCGTCATTTACCTTGTTTATCTTGAGTGAAGAGTCGGTAAGCCTTCTCTCTAATAATGCCCGTTCCATAGCCATACCTGCCTGATACAGAAATATCTCAAGGGTCTCTGTGCTGCCTATATTGCGTTTTTCAGGCAAATTATCTCCATACAGTATTGCCGCAACCTTCCGGTTAACAATTATAGGGGCTACAAATGCCTCTTTCGGCCATTCCCCGCCAATCTCTTTGATAAAATAATTATTCCAGTGATTATCGATTAATGATTTTTTTATGGCTATCTTCTGCTTGAGTGTTTCTTTGAATATAGAAGGCTCGTCAAGCGGTATTTTTATGGCTCTTACCACCCTGTTTGCATCCTTATCTTTTATTGAAACCCCGAACTGGCCGAGTCCGGAAAGATGATCCTTCTTTTTCATTAACAAGACCGCCCTGTTCATCAGTTCACTTGCAAAACGCAGTAAAAGCAGGGTTATCTCGGAATTTGTGTGTGGGTCCTGCAACTCATAAAGCATTGATTTCAGAAGCCAAAGACCCGGGCTTGGCGCAACCTCATTAAACCCTTCGGTACTGACAATTGTTTCTTTTTGGGCAACAACCCCTGACATCTCATCGCCTGAATCAAGCTCCCTTGTTTTCTGTTCAATCCCCTTTTCAGTCTTTATGAGTTCTGCAGAGTGGCTTTCTTCCTTTGTTTTCGGTTCGGCAGGCGTATCACGTCCCCTTTCATCTGCCAGTCTTGTGCCTTCCATTGCAAGATATTGAGGGTTTAATCCAGGCTCATCATAAACAATCTGGCGGGGGTTTTCTTTTATAAATGAAAATTCCTTTTCCGCTTCACTGAGTTCAAAATCAAAATTGCCTTCACTGAGAAAGAGACTGAAAACTATGCTTTCAAGGCGTTTTTTTACCTCTTCTTTAATGGACTCTTTTTTTGTTGAGAGATATTTAGCTAAGGCCTCGTATAGCGCTTCACGATTGTCGCATTGCGCTACAGTTTTATTTATATTTTCTAAATCATTGGCATCGGCCAGATTAGAATCGATCAAAACATTCTCTAAAGTATTAGATACCTTGTTAGATTCTCCACTTATGATCATACCTTTATGAAGATATATCTTCCCTTTTGTGGAGATCCCGTTTATGGAGAGCACTCCGGATCTTCTGCTTAAAAAAAGTATTTGAAAAATATCACCAAGACTTAAATCTTCTAAATTACCGGTTAAACTCAATTTAACACCTCACGTAACCACATATTATAGCCAAAAAGCCATCTCTGTTTTTGGATGGCATTAAGGCTTCTTAATATTCAGATTTATTGATTTTTTTATCATGTATACAGATAGGGTGTAAAGTTTTTTTTACTCAATAAGACTTAACACAGTATGTATTGTGAATATAGTTGTTTTGATTTCTTTTTAAAAACATAATAT
>JALXFI010000425.1 GCA_027069035.1 bacterium | reverse complement strand
CTTTATAAGCGCACTGCGCAAATCCTTATCTTCCCTTGTCGATATAACTATGCCGACGGACGGCAGGGCAAGGCGGCAGACAGCGGTTATCCTCTTAAGCTCTTCATCCGAGACGGGGTAAGGAGGACTTTTTAAAGGGATACCGCGGGCTGGCCTTAACCTTGGAAGTGAAAGCGTATGCGCATGCGTCCCGTACTCCCTGTAAAGGTACTTGGAGTGAGATATTGCAGAGAGCATATCAAACCTGTAATCATAAAGCCCAAGCAAAGGGCCTATGCCCACATCACTGAAACCGGCCTCGATCGCCCTGTCCATTACGCTCAATCTGTACAGGTAATCGCTCTTCCTCCCCGAAGGGTGCATCTTTGCATAGGTTGCCCTGTGGTATGTTTCCTGAAAAATCTGATAGACACCTATGCCCGAACCCTTTATCTCCTTTAAACATTCCACATCCATAGGAGGTGCATTTATATGTAGTATCCTTATGCCGGTCTCATCATAAATCGCTCTTATTACCTCTGTAAGTTTCTTTAAGTCAAACCTCTCTTTGTCCTCGCCCGAGACAAGAAGAAGCCTTTTATAGCCCTTGTTTTCGAGACATTTAGCCTCTTTGACAGACTCCTTTACGCTAAGCGCCTTTCTTTCAGAGTCTTTATTGCCTGCCCTGAAGCCGCAGTACAGACAATTGTTTGTGCAGTAATTGGATAGGTAAAGCGGGGCGAAAAGGACAACCCTTTTACCATAGACCTTATCTTTTACATCCGCCGCCACCTCAAAGATAAACTCCCATGTACTCCGGTCTTTAACATTAAAAAGGCCTGCGGCCTCTTCTACCTCAAGCCCATTTAATCCCCGTGCCTTTTCAAGGAGTTCTCTGACCTCTTCAAACATAGGGGAAACCCTGTTTATCAGACTATGTATATGCTCTTCGTTTAAAAAAGTTTTCATAGATTCGGCATAGCCGTTTATGGGATTATCCGAGCGGGAGGAAAAGAAAAACACCGCCTTTTCAGGCGATTTGCAGGAGGGTAAAAACTCTTACCCGCTTCCCTACGCTGGCATTACCCAGATCAGGTTCTAAGGGTCATCCAAAAGGATTCTCAGCCAAAAGGCTCCCCATGCGGCCAAAATCAAATATACGTTTAATAATAAATTAACAGGTTTTTAAAAGATTGTCAATATGCCCAAATCCCGTGTGTCAAGCCAAAATCCTGAATATAGGGGGATTTGATATAAACACATA
This sequence comes from bacterium, assembly GCA_027069035.1. GTDB lineage: Bacteria > Desulfobacterota > GWC2-55-46 > S146-80 > JALXFI01 > JALXFI01. The sequence goes on along the minus strand of JALXFI010000425.1, from coordinate 2,077 downwards.
TATGGCCTCTTTGTATTTTACCAGAAAGATTATAGATAAATTTGTTTAAAAGAGTTGTTTTTTTACATCTTTTGTGCTAATAATCCAGTAAATATACAATAAATACAAAGATATAAATAAAGTTTCCAATCTATTAGGCATCACTTTCTCCCAAAAACAGATTTAGGTTTTTGGGTAAACTGATAAGACGCCTTACATGGATTTTTCTTTTGAGGCGTACCTAACCGGTACGGTGAAAAAGAAAATCGCCGAGGGTATATAAATCAAGTTCAGGCAGTTAAGGATGTATTGCCAATTTCAAATCCCGCCATATCGGGATTTGGGTTCCCGTTCGATCTATCATCTTCTACCCGTTTACAAACAGCCTACCAAAAATAAGAATATGATAGAAATTGAATGGATTTAATTCTGACATCAAAAAAACCAGGGGCGGGGTGAACCTTTTTTACTGACAGTGCCACTTATAAACAAAGATTTATTTTATAAGTATCTTTAGTGGGAGGTATGAGATATGAAGAAGTTACGCATCCATTCGAAGTTTATTTTTTTTGCTGCAGCCGTTTTTATGCTGTCTGCTCTCCTGATGCCTGCGGCAGTGTTCGCAGGGCCGAAGATTACTATTAATCCCAACACACTCAAACAACTGTTTAAAAAAAATCTCCAACTCAAACCCGGGGCACTAAATGTGCCACCACTTTTTACATTCAATGTCCCGGTCAATATCCAGAAGGTGCATAAGGATGTGGAGAAGGCATATGTGTTGTGTGTTGTGTCTGATAGCGAAATGCCACTACTTCCTATAGGAGCAGTACATGCAGGATATGGTGGGACCGAGGTCCCTCTGAACAACGGGGCATATAACGGCACTGTTACTGTCCGCATTACTTCCATGGACAAGGGTGACCCGGCAGGTGTTTCATACTGGGGGTGTTTTCTCGTTTTTCAAATAAAAAATGTACCTGTTCCTCTTTACACATTGTTGTCTGCCAACTCTCCATACGGTCCTGCTCCAGGCACAAATAACAATATTGCAGTAGAAGGGACGCTTTTCCCATGAGATCTTCTCTAAGACATAGGGATAAAGATATCTGCTTATGGATTCTGTGGCTGTTTCTGATTCTTTTTTCACTTCAGGCAGGCTCTGTCATGGCGGCATCCGTGCCACAGACGATAAACACACCGGCTATTGAGTTTACAGGCAGACGCTTTTCCCCAAAGACGATAAACACCGGTTCTATTGTGTTCACAGGAAGGCGGTTTTCACCTAAGACCATCAGCACCCCTGCCATCATATTTACAGGCAGGGGAGGAACCATTATAAACATGCCCCAGATGAAAGAGGCATTGACGAGTCAGAAAGAGAAGACCGTTGATCTATCCAGGGCAGGGAAACTCAATATCGGAGGCATGAAGGCGATGTCAGGTAAGACACCGATCGGTCCTGGAGGAGAACCCGGCAAGGAGAAGGGCAGAACCCCTGATGCAAAGATCGCAAGAACCACACCACCTGTCAAAATGGGTGCAAGGCTGGCATTTAAGGATCATAAGATCCTTAAGACACTGAATAAGACAGCCGGCAGGCCCTTTGACCTGGTCTTCGCTGTAGTAAACAGCGGTGATGAAAAGAGCGAGCCGATTCAGTACTCGATTACCTGCAGGGTGCTGAGCAGAGGTGCAAAATGCCCAGCCATAAAGAAGATCGGGACAATACCCTCTGTTGCAGCCAGGACCACGGGAAAGATAGAATTGAAGGGGCTTAAATTCAAGCCCGGAATGTATGAAATAGCCGTATCACTCAGATCTAAATCTATTGGTGCCAAAGTGGTTAAAAAGGTCAGATTGAATATAACGACTGCGGTCCAGCCTGGAAAGTCCCAGAGCATTACTCCTGCTGTGGGTGGCGGTAAACAGGAAGAGGAGAGTAGGGGCAGGCCAGAGATGAGGCAGATACAGCCTGTTAAACCCTCTGAGGAGAGTTCTCCAACGGAGCCAGATAAAGAACTCCCCGGTTTGAGGCTGAATGTGAGGTGATAGAGTCGGGGAGTTCAGGAGTTTGGGGAGTTTAAACCCCGATCTT
>JALXFI010000424.1:426-3356 GCA_027069035.1 bacterium | reverse complement strand
ATATATACCTGCCGGTTTGTATCGAAGGTTCTCAGATATTAGACTTAAAGGGAAATGATACCGAAGAAATGATGCCGCGTGGAAGAGAAACACTGCTTATAGTTGAAGACGAGGAGGCAATACTCGATCTTATTGTAAGAATTCTCAAAGGTCTTGGATATAATATATTAAGGGCATCGGGCGGCAAAGAGGCCTTTAAGATAGTTAAAGGTAAGAAGGGGATATCGCTTTTGCTTACGGATGTTATATTGCAGGATATGAGGGGAACGGAGGTTGCCGAAAAGCTTAAAAAACGTTGCAAAGGGCTTAAGGTTCTCTTTATGTCCGGATATACAGACGATCGTATAGCAAATGACGATATAAGAGAAGGACGTGTAAACTTTATACCAAAGCCCTTTACGCCGCTTGCGCTTGCCAAGAAGGTGCGAGAGGTTCTTGACGGGTAGGACAGAATTTCAAATCTCGCTATATCGGGATATGGGAGATTAGTTATTGTTTACAAAGCCCGCCGCTTATGAACACTGAAAAATCTATGAACTTTGATGTAAAGGCAGGTAGTAACGCCATGCCGAATATAACCGTTCTTGGCCTGGGCAATATCCTTTTAAAGGATGAAGGGGCGGGGATAAGGGTCATCGAGTATTTAAAGGCTGAAAAATCCCTGCCTTCATTTGTACGTCTTATAGACGGCGGGACAGGCGGTATGGGGCTTATAGGCTTTATTGAGAAAGCAGACCGTCTTATTATTGTTGACACGGTCTTTGGAGACGGGGCTCCGGGCGATATATATAGATTTACGTTTGACAGTATGCCCCATCAGGGGAAGAAAGCTTCATCTCTCCATGACATAGGCATTTCCGGGGTATTTTCACTCCTTGACATATTAAATAGAAAAAGGCCTGATACGGTCATAGTGGGCATTGAGCCGGGCAGAGTGAAATACGGCATCGGGCTTACCTTGGAGGTTGAATCTGCGGTGCCAAAGGCCGCCAAGATGGTAAAAGACGAGATTGTCACAGCAGGAGCTTAACCTTAAAAACAGGCCTTTTTTATATATTAAAGTATATGCATGAGTTTGCCATAGCCCGATCTATACTAAAGATAGCTGAAAATCATTTAAGCAAACAAAGGTTTAATAAAATAAAGAAGATAAGCGTCAAGATTGGTTGTTTTTCCTGTATCGAATCATCGTCCCTTGTCTTTAATTTTGATGTTATTAAAAAAGGCACGGCGGCCTGCGATGCAGTGCTTGCAATAGAAAAGGAGTCCGGAAAGGGAAGATGTGAGGGATGCGGCAGCGAGTTTAAGGTGGAAAACCTGCCTGTGGTAAGGTGTCCTTTTTGTAATGGCGCCGGTATTGAACTTTTCGGAGGGGATGATGTGACGGTTGTCTCTATGGAGGGTGTTTAAGATATGTGTCTTGCGATACCCATGCTGGTAAGAGAGGTAAAGGACGGTTTCAGCACGGTTGAATACAGGGGTGTAAGAAGGGAGGTATCCACACTTCTTGTAGAGGACATCAACGAAGGCGACTATATACTTGTCCACGCCGGGTTTGCAATCTCAAAGGTAGATAAGGTTGAGGCGGCAAAGACGATTGCCCTTATAGATGAATTGACCGATGGGGATATCCCGTTATGAAGGAAAATTTTTTCTCTATATTTGATGCCTTTAAGGATGACAGGGCTGTTTTAAGATTAATAGAGAGGCTGAAAAATAAAGCGCTTTCAAGACCACTAAAGGTCATGCATGTCTGCGGCACTCACGAGAATGCCATAGGCCGCTTTGGCATACGGGAAATACTTCCTCAAAATCTTAGTGTCATTGCCGGGCCAGGATGTCCTGTGTGTGTCTGTCCTGTCGAGGATATATACCTCGCAAGAGAGCTCTCAAGGCTAAAGGATGTAATAGTGTTGACCTTTGGCGATATGATGCGTGTTCCAGCCCCGTGCGGTTCACTCTCAGATGCCCGGATGGAAGACGGTGATATAAGAATTGTCTATGGTCCATTTGATGCGGTAAAGGTGGCGGAAGAGAATCCTGATAAGGAGGCGGTCTTTTTTGCGGTGGGTTTTGAAACAACTGCGTGCGGGGTCGCATCATTGATAGGTTCTGAACTTCCTCAAAATCTCTCATTTATAATATCACACCGCCTTATACCGCCTGCCCTTGATTTTCTGTTAAAGACAGGAGAGGTTGAGATAGACGGTTTTATACTGCCGGGGCATGTATCGGCGATTATAGGGCTTGTAGATTATATTCCTATTATAAAACGTTATAAGATACCATCGGTTGTCGCCGGATTTGAGCCTGTTGATATCATCATGGGGCTTTTGTCCATTGTTGATCAGGTGGAAAGCGGGGAATCCATTTGCGCAAATTCATATACAAGGGCAGTTGAAGAAAAAGGAAACCCCCTTGCCCGAAAGGCAATGAAGGATGCATTCGATATTGTTGATGCCCTCTGGCGGGGTATAGGGGTGATACCCGGCTCTGGCTACGCGCTTAAGGAGAGATTTAAGGAAAGGGACGGGAGAAGAAGGTTTTCTATTCTTCCTTCTAAAGAGTATAAGGATGAAGGATTTGACTGTTCTTGTGCCGGGGTGATGCTTGGCAAGATAAATCCGGACGAATGTCCTCTGTTTTCGAATAAATGCACGCCTGATACGCCGGTTGGACCGTGTATGGTGTCTTTTGAAGGTACATGCAGTGCATGGTATAAAAAAGGTGCATGGTCTTGACATTTGACATTAGTAATTATTCTATTAAATACAACCCCATTTCTTGTCTTGACATGGGGGGATGCATAAAAATAAAAACACACATAACCCATATATGGCCTCTCTTAGTCAAGGGATAAAACAGTCTTTTAATGAAAATCTTTGATTTTCATTGTTTTACACTCGGTTTATTAAAGCAAAGTAAAAAAT
>JALXFI010000424.1:0-416 GCA_027069035.1 bacterium | reverse complement strand
CCCCTTAAGCCGCCCTGAAAGGTATCCGAACCGGTGCGGTGAGAAAGAAAATCGCCTGAAACACAACAGTTAAAAATATATTGTCAATTTTAAATCCTGCTATTTCGGGATTTGGATATACTGTCTTTCTTGGTATGTAGGGACTTCACTGTCTCTGGATAACAACTTATTGACTTTATATTATTAATACGTTAATATTGTTTTTGATATGCATTTTCATTTAGGCGATACATATATTAATCTATGCTCAAATAAGAAGAGGTCGCTTTTTTTTCTTATATTTCCGGACATCACAAGATAAAAAAGTTTAATAAAAATAAAGGAGTAAAATATTGAAGCGCTTGAGAGATAAGACTGAAGATGATGTCTGTTGTAAAGAGAAAGCGGCGGATATACCCATAGGACTTAAAAAGATT
>JALXFI010000423.1 GCA_027069035.1 bacterium | reverse complement strand
TTTTCTTTTGAGGCGTACATAACCGGTACGGTGAGAAAGAAAATCGCCGAGAACACAGCAGTTAAAGATGTATTGCCAATTTCAAATCCCGCTATCGCGGGATTTGGGTAATATACTTTTCCGATTAAAACAAAGGGTATGTAATCTAAATATAGCAAAGAATTATTATGATACATTTTTATAAAATCTTAAATTTTTTAGCTTGACATATTAAGTAAAGATTTGATAGATAAAAGGAAATTGTTTTGTATATGGGAGGTTGTTATAGTTACCAACAAACGCCACAAGATGAATAATAAAAATAAAGGGTTGTTTTATAAAAGCTTTTTATTTATAGGCCAATATCGTAAAATATATGATGTTGGCTTTTTTATTCTTCCCAAAAACAGAGATAGGTTTTTGGGTAAATTGGCAAGACGCTTTAAATGCAAGGCCGCAGGCGATTTTTCTTTTGAGGCGTACATAACCGGTACGGTGAGAAAGAAAATCGCCGAGAACACAGCAGTTAAAGATGTATTGCCAATTTCAAAACCCGCTATCGCGGGATTTGGGTTCTTATGTAATGCTGATATTTAAAGAGATTTGTAGTATAATAAAGCTTTGTTTATAAGCAGTGAAATCTTAAGGATTAACAAGTTTAATCCTTGAACCAATCCTTAAAAAAACGGAAAATAATTTTATATAATAAGCGCTTTGCTTAAGAAAAAGTTGCAGTGGTAAAGTGTCTTTTTAGTCTAAAAGTATTAAGACCTAAATTATTTTTGGGATGAATAAATAGCAGGAAAGGAGAATTAATAAAATGCAGTTAACAGGATTATTATGGGGCAGTAAGCTGCTAAAATATGTTGGTTTTCCAACAGCCGAAATACTTGGTCCCGAGGCCAGCGTTGATGAAATAAACGACCTTATAGCCAAGCATGGCGAGGTCTTTGTAAAGCCTATCTTTAAAGGTGGTGTTGGGAAGAAGGGCAAGGCGGGGCTTATCGGAAGGGCAAGGGATATTGAAACGGCTTTAAGAGAAAAAGAAAGGTTGTATTTTGTTGACTACATAAATAACAACCAGAGGGCTAAGGCCGATGGCGTAACCTTTGAGGGTGGTGTGCCTGCAAAGTATGAGGTCTATTTTTCAATCATTGAAAGCACTGTTTACAGGACTTCAACCATGGTTATTACACATCACGGCGGAGTGGATATTGAAGAACTTCCAGAAGATAAGATTGTGCAGGTTCCCTTTGATCCGCTTACCGGTCTCAAGGCGTTTCATGTTTCAAATGCACTTGAAGACATTAACGCCCCATCGGAAATAATAAGCCCGCTTGTCCAGAACCTTCCAAAACTATGGGAGCTTTATGACAATTACGGAATGACAACGCTCGAGTTAAATCCTATAAGGATGATGCCTAACTCTCGCGGAAGGCTCGTTCCGGTAGCATGCGATTTTAAGGCGTCTTTCGACATAGACAATCCTGCATGGAAGAGGCTCAAACTGCCGGGTCATCTCTTTGCTTCCGACTATTCTGAGTTTGAGCAGGAGATAAATCAATTGAGAACCTATCAGGGGCAAAGCGATGTCTTTGTAATCAATGAAAAGGGAAGCATTACGGCCTTTACATTCGGCGGGGGTGCTAACGCCCTTGTCACGGAGCTGCTTGGTGATTATGCCACCATATCTTCCGATTTCGGAGGCAATCCGCCTTACAATAAGATGTTTCAGATATCTGAGATAGTCTTAAAATACTGGCTTGATCAGAGTAATGTTCTCTTTATTATCGGAGGCAAAGCAAACAATACCGACATCTTCGAAACCTTCAGGGCAATGGCAGATGCCTTAAGGAATTACTTTAACAAATACGGCCCAAGACCCATCTTTGTGGTTGTCGGCAGAGGCGGCCCAAACCTTATAAGGGGAATGGCGTATATGAGAGACACACTTGAGGCGCTCAATCTTCCTTACAGGATATTCGGCCATGACAGCGCCATGTCCGAGGTGGTGAACTATGCTTTAAAAGTGGATCATTGGATGAAAGACGGAGGAAAGAAAAAGATAATGGCAGGTCTTACAAACACGGAGTTGCCTGAAACCAGCAAAGATGATGAGAATAGAAAAGAAATGGCAAATGTATAAAATAAAAGGAGAAAAGTATTATGGGAAAAAATATTGTTGAAAAAATAATCGGCACCCATCTGGTATCAGGCAGTATGAATGCCGGAGACAACATTGCCATCACCATAGACCAGACCCTTACTCAGGATGCCACGGGAACCATGGCATGTCTCCAGTTTGAAGCGCTTGGGGTGCCAAGGGTAAAGACAAAACTGTCTGTAAGCTATATCGACCATAACACACTCCAGGGCGATTTTAAAAATCCGGACGACCATCTTTTTCTCCAGAGTATAGCCGCAAAATACGGCATGTATTTTTCCAGACCCGGCAATGGCATATGCCATCAGGTTCATCTTGAACGATTTGGTGTGCCGGGCACAACCCTTCTTGGCTCGGACAGCCACACGCCTACCGGCGGTGGAGGAGGGCAGATTGCCATAGGCGCCGGAGGGCTTGACGTGGCATTTGCAATGGCAGGGAAACCCTTTAAATTAAAGATGCCCCGGGTTGTAAAGGTAAACCTTACAGGGAGGCTTTCCCCGGGTGTCTCCGCCAAGGATGTTGTTCTTGAGCTTTTAAGGCGTGTCGGTGTTAAGGGAGGTGTTGGCAAGGTTTTTGAGTACGGAGGAGACGGGATAAAGACATTGACCGTCCCTGAGCGGGCAACCATAACCAATATGGGCGCCGAGACAGGTGCTACCACATCTGTCTTTCCAAGCGACGACATTACAAAGCAATGGCTTCAAAACCAAAAAAGGGAAGAGGGCTACACAAAAATTATCGCTGATGAAGATGCAAAATATGATGAAACTATTGAAATAGACCTCTCATCGCTTGTTCCACTTGTTGCGGTTGACCCAAGCCCTGGTGACGTCCATACCGTTGAAGAACTTGCGGGAATGAAGGTCGATCAGGTGTGTGTCGGAAGCTGCACGAACAGCTCTTTTAGAGACCTTGCCGTGGTTGCCGAGATGCTTAAGGGCAAGACGGTCAATCATAAAACATCTGTTTTTGTATCCCCTGGCTCCAGGTCGGTTTATCAGCAGATATCAAGGTCGGGGCACCTTGAGATGCTTATAGCCTCCGGTGTGAGGATACTTGAGTCTGCATGCGGTCCATGCATAGGGCAGGGCGGCGCCCCGCCAAGCAACGGCGTTACCGTAAGGACGTTTAATCGCAATTTTTCCGGCAGATCAGGGACAAAGAGCGCAAAGGCGTATCTTGTAAGCCCTGAGGTTGCCGCGGCCTGTGCTTTAACAGGCATATTG
>JALXFI010000422.1 GCA_027069035.1 bacterium | reverse complement strand
TTACAACCCTTGAGATGCTTGGAGAGCTGAGAAGAACTATAGCTTATCCAAGGCTGAGATTCCCAGAGGAATTACAGGCTGAGATTATTGAAACAATATTTGCAATATCACATGTTATCACACCATCTGAATCTGTTGACGTTATAGAGAACGATCCATCAGATAACAAAATTCTTGAATGTGCATTATCTGCTGATGCTGATTTTATCATCTCAGGTGACAAGGATCTTCTCAAACTCAAGAATTTCAGGTCTATAGAGATCTTAACACCTGACGAGTTTTTGGTAAAAGGTATAAAAAATGAAGATATATGAGATAACTATCAAACCGTTAACTGCTTTTGGTACCCCGTTAAAGGGGGATACAATCTTTGGTCATATCTGCTGGCAGGCTGCCTACGATGAAAAGCTGTTTGGGATGCCGCTAAAGGACCTCATTGCAGACTATCAATCGAATCCCTTTGCTGTCTTTTCTTCTGCCTTCCCTACATTCTACATAGGAACTGAGTGTTATTATGTCTTGAGAACACCCGCCCTTCCAGTCGATGAAATATTCGACCTTCCTGCTGAAAAGAGTGAGATTATTGAGAAGCGGAAGGAATATAAAGCAAAAAGGTGGATGATTTTAAAGAAGAAAAAGCGGTTTGAGTCTTTTAAAACGCTTGAGTTTCTGGATGACAGTGAACTGTTTGAGAAGATGAAAGGAGATTTAAGCCTTGAAACAAGAAGGCAGCTTAGAAGAGAAGGAACAAGGCGTTATATTTCTTCTTTTTTACAGTATCATAACACTATTAACAGGCTCACAGGAACAACAGGTGAAGACCCCTTTGCACCTTTCAGCGTTGAGCAGTCTGTATTCTGTCCAGAAACAGAGTTAACCATCTTTGCGGGAATAGACGAGACGAGGATTAATATACAACAGTTAAGGGATGGCCTTGAAAGGGTCGGGTCATTTGGTTTCGGCAGGGATGCCTCTACAGGGCTTGGCAGGTTTGATCTTGCTGAGGATGGTGAAATAGACCTCTTAACTATGGGCAGCACTCAACCGAATGCCTGTTATACCCTTTCTCCCTGTGTGCCTGAAGATGACACCTTTGAAGAAGTGTTCTTTACCCCCTTTACAAGATATGGTCGCCACGGAGATGTCCTTGCCAAGTCCGCAAATCCCTTCAAAAACCCTGTTATAATGGCAGACGAGGGGGCGATTTTCAAACCAAAAACTGAAACGGTCTTTGGCAAACCATATATTGGAATAGCAGTAACTAACCTGTCAAAGGCGGAACCGAACACTGTAGCCCAGGGATACTCACTTTATATCCCTGTAAGGGTGGAGGTATAAGAAATGGAAAGAGCTTTAAAGATTAGGCTTCATATAATCTCTCCTGTCCATATAGGTTGTGACGATGTCTATGAGCCGATGACCTTTGTTATAAATGAAAGGACAAAAAAACTTATCGCCTTTGACCCTATTGAATTCATGCACTCCCTGCATGGTGCAGATAAGGAGAGATTTGCTTCTATCTGTTCCGAAGGCACAACGGCTTCAATACTGAAGATATACAAGTTTTTGTCAAATAGGGAGGTCAAAGGCAGGGAGGTAGATGTCACAGATGATTTCTTAAAGCATTTCAACAAGGTGAAGACCATGCCTATCCACGATAACAAGAAAATAACTCAGGAACTCAACCGCTTCTCCATTAATAGAACAGCTTATAATCCCTATACTAACCTGCCATATATCCCTGGCTCATCCCTTAAAGGAGCCTTAAGGACTGCCTATTTAAGCAAGCTTGCGAAGGAATATAACGTTCAGAAAGGTTGGGAAAGATATCTGAACTGTAATGAGATTAAATTTGACAGTAAAGTCTACAACTTGATAGTCAAGAAAAAAGTATCGAGGAAACTGGAAAAAGACCTATTACACGGTGATTTTACAACAGATCCTTTCAGAATGATCAAGGTCTCTGACTTCATGCCTATAGGTGATGTAAAGACGAAGATACTCTATGCTGTCAATAAAAAGAAAAAGCCTTCGAAGTTTGATGCAAGAGGACCCTTCCAGATCCTTGAGACGATAAATGGGGGGACTGTATTTGAAGGAATTATTAATGTGATTAGACCTCCTGAGAAAGCAGGGATAAAGCACTCTATAAGAGCTGAGGAACTCTTAAAGGCGATCAACAGCTTTTTCATACCCCAGGTAAACAGTGAAAACAAAACGATTGAGAGGATAGATGTAAGCCCTTCTGTGGTAAGGGCTATTAATAACGGGTTTAAAGGAAGAATAGGTAAAACAGCCTTTCTTATCCGTCTTGGCAGGCATTCAGGTGCAGAGGCGGTAACGATCGAAGGCAACAGATGGATAAAGATAATGCAGGGCAAGAGCAGACCTCCTAAGTTTTCAAGAGATGGTGCGACCACCATCTGGCTTGCCTCTGAAACGAGAAAACCCTTGATAAACAAAAACCTCATCCCCTTCGGCTGGACAGTGATGGAGATAATAAGATAGGATTATTTCATGATTAAGACAATCATCTACCAGATAGGGAGACTTGATACTAACCTCTTGGAAGAACAAGATTTTGAGATTGATGGAAGGGTGTTCAAAGCCTCACTTTCCTCGTTTGCCATAAGAGATTTCTTAAAACAGAAAGGCATCCTTTCAGAACTCATCATCTTTTACCCTGTAAGTCTGCCTTTTAACATGTCATTGATAAACAATGAGAAATTCAAGTCTTCAAGCCCTGAAAGGTTTTACAAGTCCATTCGATGGGCAATGGAATCCCCAGAAGAATATCTAAGGTCTCCGTATGAGCTTTTTAATATACATCCCCACTCCCTGGGTGCAGAGAACATTCGTTTAATCCACTCCCTTGGAATCTTTAATGCCTCAAAAACACAGATCGAGTTTAAGTGCCATTATTCAGACATTGTCCTTGAATTATTGCTGGAGATGATCAAGATGTACTTAGACAGGGAATGTGGAGTTAACAATATCATTATTGACATATCGAGTGGTCACAATATATACCTCTCTGCACTGCTTGAAGCAGCAAGACACTTCAATGTATGGCTTAAATTGTTTAATTGGCTTGAAAAGGAGAGTCTCATAGAAGTGGAACTTGCCTTTTCTGATCCTATAGTACCTGGAGTTGATGTGGTGCGTAAAATATGGTTCGAAAAGATGGAGATCAAGGTTTTCTTTTCCTCTCCACTTAAGAAAGAGGATGTAGAAAATTTCACACTATCAAGGGCAATATACCCACATGATTCCGACAGGCCCAAGAAAAGGAGCCTGCAAAGAGTCTTCGATGAGTTCCAGCTTGCCTTTTCAGCAATAAAGAATAACGCTCCCCTTGCTATATACCATTTTGGC
>JALXFI010000421.1 GCA_027069035.1 bacterium | reverse complement strand
TTTTAAAGGTATTTTATTGAATACTATGAGAAAAGTAACGGCGCTTATAGCATCGGCAGGAGCAGGGAGAAGGATGGGGATGGAGGGGAAAAAACAGTATGTCACCCTAAGGGATAAGCCTGTTGTTGCGCACACCCTTTACCAATTTGAAGAATGTAAGGAGATAAACTCCATTATTCTGATCGTCCCTCAAGGGGAGGCTGATGCTTGCAGGTCTCAAATCGTTGATAGATTTGGTTTTAAAAAGATAAAGCATATAGTGGAAGGCGGCAGTGAGAGGCAGGATTCCATAAGGAACGGGTTGGAATATGTCACAGATGAAGAATTCGTGCTTATTCATGACGGTGTAAGGCCGTTTGTAAACTGTGAAATGATTCGAGATGTGCTTGCCGCTGCATATAGAAACGGCGCCGCAATAGTCGGCCTTCCTGTAAAGGATACGGTAAAAAGGGTTTCTATAAGCGGTTTTGTAGAGTCCACTGTTAAAAGAGATGACCTGTGGTCCGTGCAGACACCGCAGGTGTTCAGAACCGATTGGCTGAAACAGGCGCATAAAAGCGCATTTGAAAGAGGTTTTTATGTAACGGATGACAGCGCTCTGGTCGAATGGCTGGGCAAGGATGTTGCTGTGGTTCATGGCTTAAGCGAAAATATAAAGATAACCACTAAGGATGACCTTGAGATTGCAGAGACAATACTTCTTAACAGATTGACGCCTATGGAGAATTTATCCGTATGAGAGTTGGATTTGGTTTTGATATTCATCCTTTAAGGGATGGGAGAAGTCTTGTCCTTGGCGGACTTGATGTGCCTTATGAAAAAGGTCTTTTCGGCCATTCGGATGCGGATGTCCTTCTTCATGCGATTTGTGATGCCCTCCTTGGCTCCATCGCTGCCGGTGATATAGGCAGACACTTCCCTGACACAGAACCGCAATATAATGGCATCAACAGCCTTGAGCTACTTTCAAGGGTTGGAGATATACTTAAAAAGCGCAATACATCGATTGTTAACATAGATTCTACCATTGTCTGTGAGCTGCCAAGGCTTCAGCCTTATATGTCCGGTATGGTAAAAAATATTGCTTCTGCTCTGTGTATAGATGAAGACAGGGTAAGTGTTAAGGCGACAAGGGGTGAGGGACTGGGTTTTGCAGGCAGGGGAGAGGGACTTGCGGCCTATGCCGTGGCAAGTGTTGAGCTGCTCAAAAATAGAGAAGTAAATGTGCGATAATCCCTGAATACTCTTAAAATATTAACCACTTGAAAACACAGGGGCCACTGAAATTTATGACTCAAGATGCCGGATTTATGATACAAGATGGATTTTTTACCAAGCTATCAAGGTTAATTTATTTTAAAAAGGGAATTTATCTATGAGTCTTAAGGTATTTAATTCATTAAGAAAACAAAAAGAGGAGTTTATCCCTGGCAAAGGCACTGATGTGAAGATGTATGTATGCGGCCCCACTGTGTACGATCTCAGCCACATCGGCCATGCCAGAAGCGCAGTTGTTTTTGATATTATTTATAAATATTTGCGTTATAAGGGTTTTGACGTTTCATATGCAAGGAACTATACGGATGTTGACGATAAGATAATAAAGAAGGCAAATGCCGAAGGCCTTACCTGTGAAGAGGTCGCAAAAAGATACATAAAGGCCTTTGATGACGATATGGATGCCCTTGGGGTTGCCTTGCCTGGATTCAGGCCAAAGGCTACAGAGACTATACCGCAGATAATTGCCCTTGTTAAAACCCTTGTTGATAAGGGTTATGCCTATACTATAGAAAGCGATTTTGACAGCGGTAACAGAGATGTGTATTACAGGGTGCGACGTTTCAAGGGATACGGGAAACTCTCAGGCAAGAAGATTGAAGAGCTTGAATCAGGGGCAAGGATAGAAATTGACGAGAGGAAGGAAGACCCTCTTGACTTTGCCCTCTGGAAGGCGAGCAGGCAGGGTGAGCCCTCATGGGACAGCCCGTGGGGGAAGGGGAGGCCCGGGTGGCATATAGAATGTTCTGCGATGAGCCAGAGTCTTTTGGGCGATACGCTTGATATTCACGGAGGGGGTAAGGACCTCATCTTTCCTCACCATGAAAACGAGATTGCCCAGAGCGAGGCGGCAACAGGGAAACCTTTTGTAAGATACTGGATACACAATGGTTTTGTGAATATAGATAAAGAAAAGATGAGCAAATCTCTTGGCAATATACTCACTATTAAGGATGTGCTTAAGGAGTATTCCGCAGAGGCCGTAAGGCTGTTTTTAATATCGAGCCACTACAGGTCTCCGATAGATTATTCTCATGATGCGCTTAAAGAATCTGAGGCCGCCCTTGAGAGGTATTATCTGACCATTGAAAGGATGGAAAAGGACTGGCCTGAAGTTGTTACTGCGAATATTAATGAAAAAAAGAAAGATGAGCGTATTAAGCCATTTATAAGCGCTATGGATGATGACTTCAATACCGCCTTAACCATAGGCCGTATCTTCGATGAAGTTAATACGGCCAACCGTCTAATGGACAGCGCTAAGAAAGAAGGTATTGATGATCAGTTTAAAGATATCTTACCCATTATCCGAACTATCTTTAAGGAGGTGGGTTCTTTTCTCGGTGTCTTCCACAGGAGCCCTGCCGAATATTTTGATGATAAGAAAAAAGGGCTTATGCTCTCTGAAGAGGAGATAGAGAAACTGATTAAGGAAAGGAATAAGGCGCGGGAGAACAGAGACTGGTCACGGGCTGATGAAATAAGGACAAGACTACTTGAAAAAGGTGTTCTGCTTGAGGATAAGCCTGAAGGAACCATATGGCGGGTTAGGTAGAAAGATTTAGAGGAAGATTCAATAGCCGGACGGAATATTTATTCAAGAAAACAGACACAGGCGAGGTTCATATGCAACATTGCAGATGAACCTTTTTTTATGCCATAAATAAATGTGGGTTGACAGTGTAAGATTTTAAGATATAATTTTTTCAAAAAAGGAGGTGAAAATAAATGGAAAACAAGAGGATTATTTTGAGGTTTCTCTGTTTTATTTCCTTTGCATTCGGCCTCTCGGTTATTTTTTTACCTATTGTTTTACAGTCCTTTGCGTATGCTCGGGATAATGTGGCGGGTAGAAAGGTCTATGAAAAGTATTGTGTGGGCTGTCATGGCGAAAAAGGGGATGGCAACGGCCCTGCCTCAAAAGACCTGATTGTTAAGCCAAGGGATTTTAGAAAAGGTGTTTTTAAGTTTAAGACTACTTCTGGAAATTCTCTTCCTGCAGGAGGGGACTTATTTAGGGTAATATCAAAGGGACTCCCTTTAACCTCGATGCCTGCCTTTAAACTTATGTCTCAACTTGAGAAGGAAGCGGTTATTTCATAC
>JALXFI010000420.1 GCA_027069035.1 bacterium | reverse complement strand
ATCCGGCCTTTTTTTCAGAAGCCTTTGATATTTCTGCAGACGGTATAATAGACTTTAGCGCCAGCATCAATCCGCTTGGCCCGTCTCGATATGCAGAGGAAGCGATAAGAGAAGGCATTAAAGGCGCTGTGGCAGCCTATCCTGACCCGGAATGTTCTCAACTTAAGGGTCTTCTTGCCCGTTATCACGGCATAGGGTATTCAAACATTTTAGTCGGAAACGGCTCCACTCAGTTGATCTATCTTTTGGCAAGGGCATTAAGGCCGTCGAAGGCGCTTATAGTTGAGCCGACGTTTAGCGAGTACGGGAATGCTCTGTTTCTTGCAGGTGTGGAAACGCACTCTTTCCGCCTTAGTGAAAAAGACGGTTTTTTGCTTAATCTGGAAGATCTTATTGAAGACACCCCTGAGGATTGTGAAATGATCTTTTTGGCCAATCCGTCAAACCCGTCAGGAAGCTTGATACATAGAGATGTTATAAGGGATATTAAAACGTTTACAGAGAAGAGGGGGATGTGGCTTGTCCTTGATGAGGCCTTTGTTGATTTCTGCGAGGACGGTTCTTTTAAAAGGGATGCGGTTAGGGCCGAAAGGTGTGTTGTTTTAAGGTCTATGACAAAATTCTTTTCCCTTGCAGGCCTGCGTTTGGGTTATATAATAGGCAATGAGTCTGTAATAGAGGGAGTAGAACCGTTTCTTGAACCCTGGTCCGTAAACGCACTTGCGCAGTTGGCGGCGGCTGAATCGCTTAAAGACACGGGGTTTATAGAGGACAGCCTTTTATGGCTTGAGAAGGAAAAAGGGTATATTATTAAAGAACTCTCTGCAATTAAATGGCTTAAGCTTTATCCTGCCTCTGCCAATTTTCTATTGATAAAGATATTGGAGAAAAAGTTGACTGCTAAAGAATTACAGAAGAGGCTTTTATTGGAAGGGAGTATGCTTGTAAGGGATTGCAGTTCGTTTGCTGGGCTGGATGATAGCTTCTTCAGGGTCTCTGTCTTAAAAAGAGAATACAACAAAAGACTTGTAATAGGGGTCAAGTCTATATTCTTGACAAGATGTTTTTGACTGTGATAAAGATATCGAATGGCAAGACCGTTAAGAATAGAGTATCCAGGTGCTTACTACCATATAACGTCAAGGGGTAATGAGCGAAAAGAGATATTTAAGAGCGCAAATGACAGAGAGAAGTTTCTAACATATCTTGAAGCCTCTGCCAAGCGCTACGGAGCAGTTATACATGTTTATTGTTTGATGAACAACCATTATCATCTTTTATTAGAGACACCTTTTGGTAACCTGTCGCAGATAATGCGGTATATAAATGGTTCATATACAACATACTTTAATACAAAACAGAAGAGGTGCGGGCATCTATTCCAGGGCAGGTATAAGGCAATTGTTATAGATGCTGATGAGTATGCAGCAGAGCTTTCACGATATATTCATCTAAATCCTGTAAAGGCTGGTGTAGTAGATAGACCGGAAGAATATAAATGGTCGAGTTACCGTTACTATATTGGTAACAGTAAAAGGCCTGAAGGGTTTAGGGTGGATTTAATTTTAGGTTATTTTGGTAAGAATCTATCTGTTTCGCAGAAAGGATATAGTGAGTTTACAGAAGCCATGATTAGGAAGAAATATGAAAGTCCATTAAAGGATGCGGTGGCTGCGACTATACTTGGGTCTGTTGATTTTGTAGATGAAATAAAAGAAAGATATCTCAATGATAAGAAGACGGACCGCAATACGCCTTTATTGCGAGAGCTAATGTCAGGACCGACTATTGAAGAAGTCTTAAAAGAGGCAAAGGCGATATTAGGAAACGATGCGGCGCTTTCGAGGAAAGCAGTTCTTTATCTTTGCCACATGTATAGCAGGAGGACTCTGAAGGAAATTGGTGCTTATTTTGGTATTAGTGAATCTGGGGTATCTCAGGCAAGCAATAGGTTTAAACTGGTATTAGACAGTGATATACAGCTCAGAAAAAAGATAGAAGATATTGGTAAAAGATTGAAGGTGTGTAATGTGTAGAGCTGACCCCTCGGTTGAAATATTTTCTTGAAATACTGTTTATGCTGTGATATCGTTTAAGAATCGTGATGTAACTTCTAAAGTAGGCTTCGGCCTGCTTTTTTGTTTAAGAGCGTTGTGAATAGGGAAGATACAATCAAAAGAATAGAAGAAGTTGCTATTCCCTTAATAGCTGAGAGTGGATTGGAACTTGTTGATATAGAGTTTAAGCACGAAAGCGGCAGTTGGGTCTTAAGGGTCTATATAGATAAAAATGGCGGGGTAAATATCCATGATTGTGCTGAACTAAGCAGAGAACTCGGTGTTTTACTCGATGTAACAGATGTTATACATCAAAGTTATAATTTAGAGGTCTCTTCGCCGGGGCTTGACAGGGTGCTTAAAAAGCGTGAGGATTATGTAAGATTTAAGGGGAAGAAGATCAGGGTAAAGACCATTGAACCCATTGAAGACAGGAGAAATTTTGTAGGATTTATTGAAGACTTAAAAAACGATATATTGGTGCTTAAGGGTTCTGAAGAAGAAAGATGGAGAGTCCCTTTTGAAAAAATAAAAAAGGCTCGGTTGATTGTTGAAATATAGAGATATTATAAAATCCTTTTAAATAATGCAGGAGGAAAAGGATGTTTGTTAATCTTAAAAATGTTATAGAACAGGTGGGTAAGGACAAAGGGCTTGATAAATCGATTTTGATCGATGCAATGGAGTCTGCTCTTCTTACTGCCGCAAAGAAAAAATATGGTTCTATAAAAGATATAGAAGCCCATTACAATGAAGAGATCGGCGAAATAGAGCTTTTTCAGTTCAGGGAGGTTGTTGAAGATGTGACCAATCAGTTTTTAGAGGTTTCATTGGAAGAGGCTCTTAAACTTGACCCTGAGGTGGAGATTGGAGACAGTCTTGGTGTAAAGCTCGACACGAGTGAACTTGGACGCATTGCCGCGCAGACTGCCAAGCAGGTCATTATACAGAAGGTAAAGGAGGCGGAACGGGACATCGTTTTCAATGAATATAAGGAGAGAACCGGAGAGATTGTTGCAGGTATTGTACAGAGGTTTGAAAGGGGAGACATCATAGTGAACCTTGGCAGAGGCGAGGCCATTCTTCCAAAAAGCGAACAAATAAGAAGAGAGAACTATCGCCAGGGTGATAGAATAAGGGCTTATATACTCGAGGTGGATCAAAATACAAAGGGGCCACAGGTCATTCTGTCGCGTACTCGCCCTGAATTTTTGATCAAACTCTTTGAGATAGAGGTTCCGGAGATATATGAGAAGATAGTGGAGGTCAAAGGTGCCGCCCGTGAGCCAGGAGAGAGGGCAAAGATTGCTGTTGTCTCAAGAGACAGGGATGTTGATCCGGTTGGGGCATGTGTGGGCATAAAGGGGATGCGTGTACAGAACGTTGTTCAGGAACTTAAAGGTGAAAAAATAGATATAGTTCTGTGGGAGGAAGACCCTGCTATATATGTTTGCAATGCGCTTTCTCCTGCACAGATATCAAAGGTTGTGATCGATGAAACCGGGCATTCTATGGAGATTATAGTGCCTGACGACCAGCTTTCACTTGCAATAGGGAAGAAAGGACAGAATGTAAGGCTTGCTGCAAAACTTGTAGGATGGAAGATAGACATCAGGAATGAATCGGATGCCAAGAAGAAGCTTGATGAAGAATGTCATGTGCTTGCAAATATACCTGGTGTGGGAGATTCTATGGCACAGATACTTCATAGTCATGGATTCAGAACCCTTGTAGATTTGGAAAAGACAAATGTTGATACTCTTTGTAAAGTGACGGGATTGAATAAAGAGACTGCTGCTGGTATACTTAACGGGGCAAGGACGCTTCTTAGTGGGGAGGTTGAGTTGGATAAAGAAGCCTCAGGGGTTGAAGATATCCCTGGTGTTGGCAAAAAAACTGCGCAACTTCTTAAGGAACACGGATTTAATACGCTTGAAGATGTTGCCGCCGCTAATTTAGATGACCTTTTGCAGATAAAGGGCCTGGCTGCCAAAAAAGCTGAATCTATTTTAAGCAAGGCAGGCGAGATGCTTGCTAATAGCGGTAGGAATACAGCTTAGATAAATTATCTGTATGGTCTTTCAAACATAAAGACTTTATCGATAAGGAGGATAGTTTGGGTGATAAGGTAGTTGAAAAAAGGATAAAACCCACTGTAATAAGAAGAAGAAAGAAGAAGTCTAAACCTCAGGAGGTCGTAGCGGAGGCAGTAGCTGGAGACTTGGAAGAAGCTCTGAATGCAGTGGTTGATATAAAAGAGAACAAGAATGTTGCGGAACTTGAAGAGAAAGGTGTATCCGCCCGGCAGGAGCTTAAAACAGATGCCAAGGTTTCAATCTCTCAACCTGAAAAAGAAGCGCCGCCCCATGTGATCCGTGAAGTCAAGATACCGCCAAGTGAAAGGACCGGGAAAAAGAGGACTTTTGACAAAAAGCGTGAAGTATTGAAGAGAAAGAACATACTGGATGGGCAGGAACGGCTCAATAAGATACAGTTAAGGAAGAAAAAGGAAGAAAAGCCTAAAGAAACAGTAAAACCTGGTAAACGTGTTATAAAAATATCCGATGTTGTTACTGTGGGTGAACTTGCCAAAAAGATGGGTGTTAAGGCAGGCGAGGTTATAAGCAAACTCATGGGTCTCGGCCTTGTTGCAACTATAAATCAGTATATCGATATGGATGCCGCAACACTGATAGCAAGTGAGTTTGAATATGAAGTTGAAAATACTGCTGTTCAGGTCTCTGACCTTATTGAAACAGTAAAAGATAAGCCTGAAGATCTCAAGCCGAGGCCGCCTGTAGTTACGGTCATGGGTCATGTCGACCACGGCAAGACCTCTCTTCTTGATGCGGTAAGAAAGACGAGTGTTATAAAGGGTGAGGCAGGGGGTATAACCCAGCATATTGGTGCGTATCATGTGCATCTTGATAAAGGTGATATTACCTTTCTTGACACACCCGGACATGAGGCATTTACCTCTATGAGGGCAAGGGGAGCAAAGGTTACGGATCTGGTTGTGCTTGTGGTTGCCGCAAATGATGGTGTCAAACCCCAGACTGTGGAGGCGATAAACCATGCAAAGGCCGCGAAGGTTCCAATCATAGTGGCTATAAACAAGGTCGATCTGCCAGAGGCAAACGTAGATATGGTAAAACACGGACTTGCCGAACATGAGCTTATCCCTGAAGAATGGGGCGGAGATACTATATTTGCCGAGGTGTCGGCCAAAAAAGGTACAGGTATCGTAAACCTTCTTGAATATATACTGCTTCAATCGGAAGTGCTTGAACTTAAGGCGAATCCCGCTAAGTCCGGTATGGGCACTATTGTTGAATCAAGGCTTGAGAAAGGTAGAGGCCCCGTAGCCACAGTCTTAATACAGGATGGCAGCCTTAAGTTAGGGGATGTATGTGTAAGCGGTGTGTATACGGGAAAGGTGAGGGCAATGATAAGCGACAAAGGAGAGAGGGTTAAATCGGCAGGTCCGTCCATGCCTGTAGAGGTTATGGGGCTTTCCGGTGTGCCGGAAGCAGGCGATCCCTTTAATGTGGTAAAGGATGAGGTTTTGGCAAAACGTATCTCGGATATGAGACTGTCTAAACAAAGGGAGAAGGAACTTGCCAAGAGCAGTAAGTTGAGTCTTGATGCCTTGTATGAAAGCATTAAAAAAGGTGATGTAAAGGAGCTTAATATAATAATAAAGGGTGATGTTCAGGGCTCTGTTGAAGCGGTTGTAGATGCCATGAACAAGTTTGATTATGAGAGCGTAAAGGTAAATGTCATTCATAGCAATGCTGGAGGTATATCTGAAAACGATGTGATGCTTGCCTCTGCTTCAAATGCCGTTATTATAGGCTTTAATGTGAGGGCGGAACTTAAGGCGCGTGAACTTGCGGAAAAAGAAGGCGTTGATATTAAATTCTATACGGTCATATATGATCTTGTTGATGATGTGAAAAAGGCTATGGAAGGGCTTCTCGATCCTACGAGTGAAGAAGAAATTTTGGGTATTATGGAGGTAAGGGATACATTTACCATACCAAAGACCGGAACGATTGCAGGGTGTTATGTAAATAAGGGCAAGATAAGACGGGGAAGTAATGTGCGGCTTTTGAGGGATAATGTAATTATCTATGATGGAAAACTATCTTCTCTCAGGCGCTTTAAAGAGGATGTAAAAGAGGTGGCTTCCGGTTATGAATGTGGTATAGGGATAGAGAATTATAATGATATCAAGGTTGGTGACACTATAGAGGTATATGTGGTTAAGGAAGTTGCCACAAGGCTTTAGCATGTACCCAGATCCCGATATAGCGGGATTTGAAATTGGCAATGCATCCTTAACTGCTATGTTTTAGGCGATTTTCCTTTTCACCGTATCTGTTATGTACGCCTCAAAAGAAAAATCGCCTGCGGCCTTGCATTTAAGGCGTCTTGCCAATTTACCCAAAAACCTAAATCTATTTTTGGGATGTATGTAAAAGGCGCTCTCAATCCTTCCTGCCTTTAAAATTTAAGTTAAATGGTTGTAGGCGTTTGTAAAATAAGCTTCCTTATACATGAGAGCAACTCCCTTAAAAGGAAGAGACAGGTTCTTAAATCGCTTATCCAGAAGGTCAAAAACAGATTCAATATCTCTATAGCCGAAGTGGAAGATAATGACCTGTGGCAGAAGGGTACAATAGGATTTTGTATGATCGGCAACAATAATAAATTTGTTAATTCTGCTGTAGACAGGGCAATTAATTTTATAAGGGAGCTTAATGTTATAGATATGACAGACTGCTCTGTTGAGTTGATAAATTTCAATATGGATTGACCTTGATTGCCAGGTAATCTTTAAGATATAAGGTAAAAAGAAAGAAGAACTTGTAGCTTCGGCTTGAGATGGGGAATCTGTTGTGAGAGCTAATGATAATAAGAGAGTCGACAAACTTGGAGAACTAATAAAGGAAGAGTTGTCGTTGCTTCTTTTAAGGGAGGTAAGGGATCCGAGGATAGGTTTTATAACCCTTACCGGCGTCAGGATGAGCGGTGATCTAAGACTTGCAAGGGTGTATTTCAGCATGATGGGCAGTGAGGAAGACAGGTGCAATACGATTGAGGGGCTTAATAAGGCAAAGGGTTATCTTAAACGTGAGCTGGCAAAAAGATTAAGCCTCAGGCACATGCCTGATATTATATTTTATTTTGACGATTCTGTTGAATATGGAGAGAGGATAGAGTCTATTATCAGGAGAATAAAGACTAATGAATAAGATAGAGAAGGTTCTTGAGAGGAAGAGAGCTTCAATAGAGTCTATTGTTAATGCGGTTAATAACAATAAAGACTTTCTTGTTTCCGCACATATCGGTCCTGAGGGCGACGCCATAGGTTCCGCCCTTGCGCTTTCCCTTGCCCTTAAGGCAATGGATAAAAATGTTGTTGTCTATTTTGCCGACCGGATACCGCCTGTTTACGGTTTCATGCCATCTGTAGAAACGATAACCAATATACTGCCTGAAAACAGTTTTGATGCCGTTTTTGCCGTTGACTGCGGTGAGATCGACAGGCTTGGTGAGGATTTTATGAAGATAAAAGACAGAGGCCTCCTTATCAATCTCGATCATCATGCAACAAATGATTACTTCGGGGATCTAAATTTCGTTTATGAAGACGCATCTGCGGCAGGGGAGGTAGTGTACAGACTTATTAGGGCATTGCAGATAGATATTACTCTAAATATAGCCATAAACCTTTATGTCGCCATACTTACGGATACGGGTTCTTTCAGATACGGCAGCACCACTTCGAGCGCATTTAAGATTGCGGCCGATCTGGTTGAGATCGGCGTAAGCCCCTGGGAGATATCAAAAAAACTCTATGAATCGTATCCTGAAAAGAGGCTTAAACTTCTGGGTTTGGCGCTTAATTCGCTTGATCTAAGGTGCGACGGCAAGGTCGCAATGTTAAATGTCACAAGGGATATGCTTGATAGTGTCGGTGCCTCGATTGATCTTACGGAAAGCTTTGTCAATTATCCGAGGTCCATAGATACGGTTGAGGTGGCGGTGCTTATTAAGGAGATCGGTGAGAATGAATATAAGCTGAGTTTCAGGTCAAAGGGGGATGTTGATGTCTCGGAAATATCTTCTTTTTTTGGCGGCGGCGGGCATCAAAGGGCTGCCGGCTGTGCAATTAAAGGAATACTTGATGATGTCAAAGAAAGGGTTGTAAGAATGATCGATAAGATTATGAATCAATAATGCTATGGATGGAGTTCTGGTAATAGATAAGCCTGAGGGCATTTCATCGCATGATATTGTACGCGAGGTAAAAAGGCTTCCCTGTATTGACGGCAAGGTCGGGCATACAGGCACACTTGATCCGATGGCAACAGGTGTGCTTCCTCTTTGTATAGGCAGGGCAACAAGGTTATCATCTTTTCTTATGAAAGGAAGAAAAGAATATCTTGCCACGATGAAACTTGGAGAAGAAACGGATACGTTGGATAGAGAGGGCAAGGTTGTGTATAGGGCAGTGGATAAAATACAGGTTGGCGCTGGGGATATTTCCAGGGCATTAAAGCTCTTTATAGGTGAGATATCTCAGGTTCCGCCTGTATATTCTGCGATTAAAAAAAACGGGGTTCCCCTTTATAAACTGGCAAGAAAGGGGATTAAACCGAAAATGGAGACCCGCAAGGTCTTTATATATGAGTTAGAGCTCACGAGGATTGATCTGCCTTTTGTAAGTTTTAAGGCCGTTGTCTCTTCAGGGACTTATGTAAGGGCGCTTTGCAGAGACATAGGGAGGGAGCTTGGCTGTTACGCTTATCTCTATGGTTTAAGGAGGATAAGGAGCGGAGACTTTTCCATTGGGGAGAGCTTTTCGCTTGAGGAATTTAAGTCGGCGCCTGAAGAGAATTTAAGACGTTATCTGATACCGATTGAAAAGCTCCTGCGGGATATTCCTGCTGTTGAAGTGGATGGGAAGGTAGAAGAGAAACTATTAAATGGAGCGCCGCCGGTATTAGGGATGGATTTCATTATTAAAGGGGGTGTAAGGGCTCAATCTGGAGAAAAGGTGAGGTTTGTTTCCATAGGAGGAAGACTTCTTTCCATTGCGGAGATAATGGATGTTAAGGATGGTAAAGTGGTGTTCTCGCTTTTAAGGGTGTTTGCTTGACCTTCCTAAAGCAGGAAAGGTCTTTGGGTAAATTGGCAAGACGTCTTAAATGCAAGGCCGAGGGTATATAAGTTTGTTCAGGCAGTTAAGGATGTACTGTTAATTTCAAATTCCGCCATTGCGGAATTAGGAAGTTTGTTTATACTTTACACAAATCGATGTTAATGGTACAAATATATAACAATATATCTATTTAAGAGAGGCGATTTTAAGGAGGGGTCTATGTTTAATCAGGAAAGAAAGAGGGATATAATTAACAATTTTAAACTTCATGAGGGCGATACAGGTTCTCCTGAGGTTCAGATAGCACTTTTGAGTGAAAGGATCAGCTATCTTACAGAACACTTTAAGGTCCACAAGAAAGATCATCATTCCAGAAGGGGGTTGCTCAAACTTGTCGGGCAGAGAAGGCGGCTTCTTGATTATCTGAAGACAACGGAAGTCAATCGTTATAAAGAGATTATAAAGAGACTTGGAATACGTAGATAGCCTCGTTTTTAAGCTAAATTTTATTTATGTAAGACGATCGGTTTTATTGGAAAGGGAAGAGATGAAAAAAGAATATGAGATTATGTTGTGGGGAAGGCCTCTTAAGATAGAGACAGGCGGGGTTGCCCGTCAGGCTAACGGGTCGGTTGTTGTCAGATACGGTGATACAGTCGTTCTTGTTACGGCTGTTGTCTCAAAGGAGTCGAGAGATGATGTTGATTTTTTGCCCCTTACGGTTAATTATCAGGAGATGACCTACGCAGCC
>JALXFI010000419.1 GCA_027069035.1 bacterium | reverse complement strand
TTCTCCGTTGGTAGGTCCGCTCCAGGGATAAAGAAAAGGACTCCCAACCGTTATCCCTCTTGTTGTAAGATTCTTGTTTGTGGGGGCCAGTACCGGGTGATACCCCCCGTTCGCAGGATTAAATTCTTTTGCCTGATCGGTATATTGGATAAGATCATTCGTGCCCGAAGGGGTGCTGCCCCCTGTAGAATCAGGGGAAGGGGGTGTATCACCATATGCATAAGAAGAATGACATTTAAGACAGACCTCATACTCTTTATCCACAGGGGACACTCCATCGGGAGTACCCTTTTTATTATATACAATGTTTGTAGGCCATGTCTCCCAGTTTGCAGAAAGATAATCGGGGTCAACACCCCAACTACCCGTAAAAACTCCGGAGGCAAGATTGGAATGCGACTGATTATTGGAATCATGAAGATGAGTCGCTTGAGTATCAAATCCGCTGCCATTATATATAGAGTTTTTTATAACCCTGTGCGGATTATGACAATCGGAGCATTCCACATGCCTCTTGTCAACATCCAGGTTTGGGACGCCTAAAGTTTCGGTGTAACTCTCTGTAGTTATCTCTTCCATATCCGAATTCTTTATATCATGAGCCTCTGTTGTAGAGTCTACCTGATCAAGTGTTGTTATAGGCATATGGTAGGTACTTGCAAATTCACTATTTATATCAGGCACCTGATTGTTAAGGGTATCAAGAACAGTATTTGTAGAGTCAGTGTGGCACAGGAAACATGTCTCCTCACTGGCAGGATTCCCCCCCTGCTTGGGTCTGTTTGTATCGTCCGTCGCCTCCCTTAAAAGTCTTCTCCCTCCTTCTACGGTATGTGTGTCATGGCACGCAAGACAGGCATCCTGCCATACAGCCATTGTGTCGCTCTTGCCCATATAATTTCCTGTAGCATACACCTCATCGGCAACGGTAGATGCTTGATGTGCGCTGCCTATCCAATCGAATGTGCCCGTTGAAAAATCCTTTTTTGTATGACAGTTAAGACATATTATCGCATCAGTACCTTCAGTTGCCGTCTCGGCAACCTGAGTAATCGGACCACGTAAAAATTTGGGATAATTCGTACTATGAGGCTCATGGCATGTAGTGCATTGAAGTTTGCCGTTTGAATCAAGTGGAAAAAGGAATGTGGAACCAATACCAACATAAAGAGAAGCGGTAGGGTCCTGCAACTCTCCATCTGCCGTAGCAAGCGCAGAGTCGTATACAAAAGAAACAGGGTGATCATTGGTAAGGTTAAGCCCGATAAAACTTGTAAAACCGCTTGTTGAAGAAGCGAACTTACCCTGCGCAGTTAGTTTGCCTGAGTTTGAATCATCCAATTGAAGACTGCCTGAAGCGTTAGAACCCGGCAGATTTAAGACACTTCCAAGCGCTATGGTCCCATCATGGCATGAAAGGCAAAGCCTGGAGGTTCCGTCAGGCTGCCCGACTACAGCCTGCAAAGATGCACTGGTAAAAGGGTCATAAGTCGTACCAGGATCCTGCCTGTTCCATATGGGGCCGGAAGGATTGGCATTATGAGGGGTATGGCAAAAAACACACATCTCAGTCATTCCAACTGCCTTTATAGGGCCCGGCCCGGTTGCTGAAAGATTATGTTTCGTAGAGATAAACACGCCCCAAGCATCCGTTCCGGTGGAAATAAAGAAGGCAATAAATATAGCTATAAAAAACCTTGAACGCAGCATCTTTCACCTCACTTTACAATAAAAACTTAAGAAATAGCAAAAAAAGGGATCTTAATAAAAAAACAAAACCGAAAACTTTATACAAAATCCACCAAATCTAAAACATAATAGAAACGCAAATATCTTAAAATCTATACCTTAAACCTTTCTATCTCTTTCTGCAGTTCAGAGACCCTTTCAGAAAGGTCATTGTATACAAGCTTTAGATCATCCAAAGGTCTGTTTGCGTTGTTCATATCATTCAGCCTCTTTACAAGACTTTTTATGGATGCCAGATGCGCCTTTATAAGTTCCATTCTTCCTCCCAGAGCCCCTACCATAGAATTGAAATGGGTAGTAAGCTCATCCGTAAGATCATAATGGAGATAAGGAACTTCAGCGCTCAAATCTCCGTATGCAACCCTTTCTGAAAATGTCTTAAAAGGCTTAAGATGCATTTCAACCCTCCTGCTTACAACATATACAACAATGAAGGCAATAACTATAATAATGCTCGAAATCAAGATGTTTACGTTAAATATAAGAGGGCCTATTATCTCTCCCACACTCCTTATTCTTATATGACTCAGGTAAAGCATTGCCGTAAGCTTTTTATTTATTAAATAATATAGCGTTATGCCAAGACTTACAGATCCGATTAATGTAATAAGACAGAATAAGATGATAAATCTTGATTGAAACCTTTTTTTAATAAAAAATATCCTGCGTCTGTTGCGCATATTCAATATCCTTTATGCCCCATGTCATAATAGTCTCAACCATTAACACATACATAAAATAACACAAAAAAGGCCCTTTTTGTTGCGGCAGCACACCCTATTCCCGACATAGTCCCCCATAGCTTTTTCAACTTCTGAATTTCGACTCTTTTAATATAATTCAGCGTCATGTTCATCTTGCGCCATGTAACTCGCAACCTGCAACTCGTAACGTTTTTACATCATGCATCATGTATAAAATGGTCGCTGTCCCTATTTTTCTACTATTTTTCTATTTAATATGACAGGCAAAACATAGTCTGCTTCCCTCATTGCTCATAACAAGCTGAAAGTGTTCGTTCGAATAAGGATTATGACATGTGCCGCATCCAATCTTTTTATTAAAAAGTGTAATCCTTTTATCAAGATTCTCAGGTTTTATATACGGCATTGCCCTTCTTACGGCAACATCAAAATAATCTACACCAATCGGATGACTTACACCAAGAGACGCCCGATGAGAATAATTTCCCCGTCCTAAAACCGGTATTAACGTATCCGAACTCAATGCCGCATCATGGCAATTTAAACATTTCATAGACAAATCGTCAATAAGGTCAAAGCGGTTTTTCACGGTATAACTTCTTTTCTTGACATGTGCTCTCTCAAGGGTTGTTGTATGCCTTGCAAGGTCTTCGATAGCCACATTATGACAGCTCCTGCAAAAAACCTCTCCTTTCAGCTCGTTTCTCATAAGACTTCTCCCTGTCTTACTCTCCGCCATGTGAGCCACATGACAGGTAATACAGGTAATCTCCCTTTTCCAGTTAAGAGGAAACCCATTCGGCACCTTCATAGAAGGTTCTATATCTACAGGATGAGATAAAGTCTTTGCTTCTTCATGACATTCAGTACAGAGAAAACTTATATCCCGTGTAAATATTAATTTCCCCTTTTTTTTCGGTTCTGTAAGATGACATCCGGAACACCGGCCGGAAAAATTGTGAACATCATCCATCTGAGACCAGATATAA
>JALXFI010000418.1 GCA_027069035.1 bacterium | reverse complement strand
GTTTGCAGGATGCCCTTCAGGGCAGGTTGCGCCGAGGAGATGAAATACTTTATCAAAGGGTAACCGATAAAGAAACAGGCAGCGTCAGACAGACCCCTTATCTTTTAAAGAAGGAAACACTGCTTACAGGCGACCTTTTATCCGATGCGCGGGTAAGTATAGATCAGAGGTTCGGCGAACCTTATGTTTTGCTTACCTTTAACCGTCTGGGCGCGAAGATATTTGACAGGATTACTTCTCAAAATGTCGGCAAAAGGTTTGCCATAATCCTTGATAATAATGTCTATTCCGCTCCTGTAATTCGGGAGAGGATAAGCGGGGGGAGGGCGCAGATCAGCGGAGGTTTTACGATGGATGAGGCAAGAGACCTTGCCATAGTCCTTAGGGCGGGAGCGCTTCCTGCGCCTGTCGAGATCATGCAGAATGTGACGGTCGGCCCTTCGCTTGGCAAGGATTCGATAGAAAAGGGAGTCTTTGCCACTCTGGTTGGCGGTCTTCTTGTGCTTGTCTTTATGATACTCTACTACAAGATGTCGGGTATTATTGCCGATTTTGCGCTTTTCTTAAATATTGTAATGCTCCTTGGCGCAATGGCATGGTTTGAGACGACACTTACATTGCCGGGTATCGCCGGTATCATACTTACGATAGGCATGGGTGTTGATTCCAATGTCTTGATATTTGAAAGGATAAAAGAAGAGTTAAGGACGGGCAGAACGGTAAGATCTGCTATAGATGCCGGTTACGACAGGGCATTCTGGACTATAGTAGACTCCCATGTGACTACCCTTATAACAGCGGCAGTGCTCTTTCAATTTGGAAGCGGTCCTATTAAAGGTTTTGCCGTTACATTGAGTCTGGGTATCCTTATAAACCTTTTTAGTTCGCTTATAGGAACCAAGACGGTTTATGATTATATAACATCAAGGAAGAGGCTTGAGACCCTGAGCATATAAACAATATAGCTTCCTTATATGGATATGTGGGAACGGCGTCTGTTTACGGACAAGGCCTTAGCGGAGGCGTGGAATGGGCGCTGTCCCCATATATCAAAATAACAAGTGTGGAGGTAATCTATGGATATATTAGGCGATACCAAGATAGATTTTATCGGGAAAAAGAAGTATAGTTTTATTCTGTCGGCTGTATTTATATTGTTGGGTATTGTTGCGCTTATTGGGATTGTTATAGGCAAGGCGAACCTTGGAATAGACTTTGCCGGTGGCGTAAATGTTCAGCTAAAGTTTGACAAACCGGTTGAAATAGATAAGGCGCGTAAAATCCTTGCATCCGGTGGTTTTGCAAATGCCGACCTTCAGGAGTTTACGGAAGGCCATAAACTTCTTATAAGACTTAAAGGTACGGGTGCCGATATGAAGGGTTTATCAGACAGGATTATTGATGTCTTTAGAGAAGGTTTTGAAGGAAATCCTTTAACGGTTGAGGCGACAACAGAGATTGGCCCTGTTGTAGGCAAGAGGCTTCAGAAAGATGCCATTTGGGCGGTAAGCATAGCTTTATTGGGGATACTTGTCTATATTGCATGGCGGTTTGAGTTCAGGTTTGGTGTGGCGGCGGTTATAGCAACGTTTCATGATGTCCTGACTGTATTGGGTATATTTTATCTGCTTAACAGGGAGATAAACCTTCTTGTTATAACTGCGCTCCTAACACTTGCGGGATACTCTATTACCGATACGGTTGTTGTCTTTGACAGGATACGTGAAAATCTGAGGAGCAAAAGAAAAGATGATGTTGTCTCAATAATAAACAGGAGTATTAATGAGGTATTAAGAAGGACTATAGTCACATCGCTTACAACACTCCTTGTGCTTTTATCGCTCCTTGTTGCCGGCGGTGAAGTTATACATAATTTTTCACTGGCTCTGTTTTTGGGTGTTCTTATAGGCACTTACTCCTCTGTGTTTTTGGCAAGTCCCATACTCACTTTGTGGGGTGACGGCGGGAAAAAACTCTTGAGGATATGATGACATTTCCGGCCAAGAGATGGAATATCCCTACCGTTTGCTTCGAGGCTAAAAAAGTTTTAGAGGCTGAACTTAATATATCACCTATCCTTGCAACCCTTCTTATAAACCGTGGACTTGACTCTACAGACAAGGCCTCGGTCTTCCTTTCTTCAAGGTTGAATAACCTGAGTGATCCCTATCTTATGAAAGGTATGAAAAAGGCGGTAGATAGAATAATAAAGGCCCTCTCCAACTCCGAGACTATCGGTATTTACGGCGATTACGATGTTGATGGGATTACCGCTGCCTCAGTGCTTTATCTTTTTTTAAAAAGTATAGACGCAGATGTGTGCGTTTACATACCTGACAGACTCATTGAGGGGTATGGGGTTAAAAGGAAAGGCATAGTTGAGTTAAAAGATAAAGGCGCCGGACTTATTATCAGCGTGGATTGCGGGATCAGCAGCGTTGGTGAAGTGAATTTTGCAAACTCCCAGGGCATTGATTTTATAGTAACCGACCATCATGAGGCGCCAGGACATCTTCCGCCTGCGCTGTCCATACTTAACCCGAAACAGCCTATGTGTGAGTTTCCTTTTAAGGGTCTTTCCGGTGTGGGGGTGACCTTTAACCTGGTCATTGCCCTAAGGACTGCGCTGCGAGACAATGGTTTTTTTGGTGGGAAGAATGAACCGAATTTAAGGGAATACCTTGACCTTGTTGCGCTTGGCACATTGGCGGATGTGGTTCCCTTACATTATGATAACAGGATATTCCTCAAATACGGCATGAAGGAGATAGAAAAAGGAGGTCGTCCCGGCATAGATGCGCTTAAAAAGATATCGGGAATTAACGGAAAGATTGATGTTAGAGGCCTTAGTTTCCAGTTAATCCCCAGAATAAACGCTTCAGGCAGGATGGGCGACGGGATGCTTGGTTTTCAGCTCTTAACCTCCAAGGATATGGAAAGTGCAATGCCTCTTGCGGAAAAACTCGACAACCTCAATACAAGGAGACAGAAAGTCCAGGAAGATATATGGCGGGATGTGCGTAAAAGGATAGATGATATTAGTGGAAATGAGATGGACAGCGTTGTATGTCTTTATTCCGAGGAGTGGCATCCGGGGGTTATAGGCATTGTTGCCTCAAGGGTTGTAGATAGGTACAACAGGCCTGCATTCCTTATAGCGATTAAAGACGGCAAGGGCAGGGGCTCTGTAAGGGGGGTCGAGGGATGCAATGTGGTGGAGTGTTTAAGAGAGTCCTCGGATCTGCTGGAGGGATTTGGGGGGCACAGCCTTGCGGGGGGGTTTTCTATTAAAGAAGAGAATCTAAGGGAATTTAAGGACAAAATAAACAAAGCTCTTTCTTTTTTTAAAGCGGATGGATTTATGCCGAAAGTAATGCTTGATGCGATATTGGATTTTAGCGAACTTTCGGAGGAGCTTATCCAAGATATCGAAACGCTTGCGCCGCACGGCATGGCTA
>JALXFI010000417.1 GCA_027069035.1 bacterium | reverse complement strand
CGAGGCAATGAACAGGGCCGGTGGGGTAAAGACAAAGGCGGCCGAGATATTAAACATAAGTTTGAGGTCGCTTCGCTATCTGCTTGACAAATACGGTATTGGGTAAGACTATTTAAAGACCGGGTTCAAGTGTAGATACTGTAGGCCTTTCTCTTGAACCCTTGAACCCTCGAATCCTTGAATCCTCGAACCCTCTTTTCTTTCCACTGCAATCTTAACATATCTTCCGACAATTTTTGTAACCCTTGCCTTACAAAAATTGTCACATTCTCTGTCCATCCTTTTTCTATAAATATGTAAGCGCTTGTTTTAAAAGATATTTATCTTTTAATGTGAAAGTGGCATGCCCGTTGCATATGGATATTATCAGCTATGATAAATCAGACGGTTAATAAAAAAATTATACAAAACGATTAAAAGGAGGTGATTGAGCAAGACAAGAGATTGGCAAGACGAATGGAAGAGGAAAGAAGGCAGGTCACATTAATTTAAAAGGAGGGTTACAAGATGCTTACAAAGATAAGAAAGGCAATGAAGGGTAACAAAGGTTTTACACTTATAGAGCTCATGATAGTTGTGGCGATCATAGCCATACTCGCTGCGATAGCCATACCTAACTATCTGAACTACAGGATGAAGGCAAGGACATCCGAGGCAAAGAGCAACATCGGCTCAATCGGTACTATGGAAGAGGCATACGCCGCAGATCAGGATAAATATGTCACTGCTGATTTTTCAAATGGTTCATGGTCATTAGGGAACCCATCACAAAGTGCTTATGCTTCAGGCTCTTTTACCGGTTCAAACCTTAACGGCGTTGGCTTTGATATCAAGGGTAAATTCTTTTATCGTTATGGTGTAGCTGAGGGTTCTGGTTCAGCTCCCAGTGCCTCCGGTAACGGTACACTTTCAAACACGACTTCTCAGACTGCGGATAATGGTACTAATATTTATATAGTGGCTGAAGGCGATTTAGATGGAGATGCTGGTGGTACAGCGTCTAAAAGAGGCAGGTTTTATGCCACGGATGAAGACAGAAGCATACAGGATGTAAACCCTGGCAAGTTCTAATCGGGGTCAGGTCTACACTTTACACATAGGCTGATTCGGTTGTTTGAATCCCTTCCCCCGGCCGCCCGCCTTCAAGTCGAAGTCGGGCGGTTTCCTTTTAACATAGGGACAACCCCCATATTTATTAGAATTTAAAAAATATATTGCATAAGTATATAATTAAGGTATAATAAATATACCATGGAGTTTGAATATGATAGTAATAAAAGCAAAAGAAATAAAGAGAAACACAAGATAGATTTTATTGAAGCCCAGGAATTATGGAAAGATCCTGATTTGATTGAAATTCCTATCAAGACATCTGATGAGCCAAGGTATTTGGTAATTGGTCAAATATCAGGGAAGCATTGGTCAGGGATTATTACATATAGAGGCGAGAGCATAAGAATCATATCTGTGCGACGTTCCAGAAAGGAGGAGATCGGTATTTATGAAAGCTAAGGATATAGAGAAAAAATTTGATAAAGGTGAAGATATTTCCAAGTACCTTGATATGTCAAAGGCGAGAAAGCCTGAACAGGAACACAAGCGTGTGAACGTTGATTTTCCTCTCTGGATGATACAGCGGCTTGATAAAGAGGCAAAAAGATTAGGTGTTCCCCGTCAGTCAATAATAAAGGTTTGGGTGGCTGAACGTCTTTTAACATAGGGACAACCCCCATATTTATTCAGGTGTCTTGCCAATTTACCCAAAAAGTTAAATCTGTTTTTGGGTTATAGTAAACCTATCTTCGTTTTTATATGTTCCATAAATTCGGGGTAGAGTTTAGGGGATAATTTGATAAAGATTTTTATATCCTGCCATCTGATATCAAGATAACGATGGGCAAGGGTATTTCTTATCTTTGCAAGTTGGGAGAATGCTTCGGCGTCAGACTCCTTTTCAAAAACAAAAGATGCGATCTTGTAAAGGACTTCTCGTGAGGTTTCAGGGATTCCTTCGCCTCTAAAGGATAGAAACATCTTGGAAAGGTCGAGGGTAGCATTGATAAGACACTCCACCCATCTCTCTATTTCCAATCTCTTGTTTCTCTCATGCTGGTAAACCTTCCAATCCACCTTTCTTTCATATTCAGGAAGGAATTTAAGTTCGCTCTCCATGTATTCAATATACGGGATAAATTTTGTTCTGTCTTTTTTAAGCAAACCTTGCCTCTCCGTAATAACGTATAATGTCATCTCTTACATACTCTGCTTCGTCACTTACAATACACATGAAGTCCCAGAAAATTCCTTTGTCTTTGATAATTATAGGGCTTCCTTCTCTTACTATTTCATCAGCAAGGATCGCTCTTGCCCTGTTAAGAACCACAAGGTCAACCTCCTTTTTAAGCAGTTTTTCCAGATCAAGGCCAATCCTTGCCTCACCGTCAAATGTTTTGCCAAATTCCTCCCATTCCAGCTCTTTTTCAGGCCAGAAGTAAACGGCAACATCTATATCACCTTCCTTCCGAACCTTACCCTTAACAGATGAACCAAAGAGAAAGGCAAAGGCAACATCATTTCTTTCTTCAAAATAATTTTTAAGTATCTTTAACATAATATAAAGATAAATCCACCCCTATATTTATTCTCTTGATGTCTTTGGCACATAATATGTGTATAGCATTATAGCAGAAAAGCCGGGAATAATGAAAATATTATCGCTTTCGAAAAATATAGGGACAACCTCCATATTTATCTATTAATCGGACAGAAGATCAGCGCTATTATCAACTACTTTTTTACTTTTTCATTAATGATTTTGTGTCTTGACAATACAGTTTGGCGATGTTATTTTAGACTTGATTTTGATCAACCTTAAAGGAGGTCAATTATAATGAAAACCTTGTCGGTGTCAGAGGCAAAGATGAAACTGAGCGGGCTTGTTGAAGCCGTTAGATCTACTGATGAAGAGATAGTAATTACAAAGAACGGCTCTCCTGTAGCGGTTTTAATAAGTCCCGATGAGTTTGAAAGTTGGAAGGAAACAATCGCCATTCGTTTTGACTCGTCACTAATGAAAGAAATCAAAAAAGGGTTGCGATCATTACAGGATAAAAAGGCAGGCATGTACACACTTGAGGAGCTTTTAAAATAATCCTTGAAATGAGACGGACTGCACATAAACTGAGAGTTCCTGGTGAGGTGGCCGAGCTTGTCCGCAAAATGCACCCGCATCTTAAGAAAAAGATAAATGCATCTTTGAAAGTTATCTTATCTGATCCTGTTTCAGGTAAAGCCTTAAAAGAAGAACTTGCTGGTTTAAGAAGCTTTCGTGTAAGTCGATTTAGAATAATTTATAGGATTTCTAAAAAAAGAGAAGTAGAAATTGTAGCAATTGGTCCAAGAAAACGTATATATGAGGAGACTTTCTGGATACTGAACAAAATGAAAAAATCTGATGATAAGTATAAATA
>JALXFI010000416.1:5724-10142 GCA_027069035.1 bacterium | reverse complement strand
GTTAAGCGAAAGGGCGCTCGCTGTAACGCCTGAACCAGTATAAGGTATGTCTAATATCTCAAGCATACCCTGTATGCACCCATCCTCTCCGTATCTTCCATGGAGGGCAATGAAGGCTATCTCTATCTCTTCTGTTCTGAGTTTTTCCGCAATGTCCCTGCCTACATCTATGCCCGCACATTTGTAGCCCAATCTGTTAAGCGCTTTAAGTACGGCCTCTCCGGTCTTTAAGGATATGTCCCGCTCTGCGGACATACCGCCCATAAGCACGCCTATCTTCTTCCCTTTTAATTCATTTTTATTCAAGACAAACCCTCTCCCGCCACCTTTATCTCAAGTTCCAGCTTTATACCCCTTTTTGAAAAGGCCTCATCCTTAATCCTGTCCACAAGCCTGAGCACGTCACTACACTCAGCGCCGCCAAGATTCACAATATAATTGCCGTGAATCTCAGAGATCATTGCATTCCCCTCTTTTAAACCTTTAAGCCCCAGTTCTTCGATAAGCTTTCCGGCAGACATGCCCGGAGGGTTTTTAAATATCGAACCGGCGCTTGGGAGGGTTATCTTCTGGGTCTCTTTTCTCTTATCAATAAGCTCGCCCATTTTATCCTCTATATCTTTGGTACTCTCCTTTTTAAACTTAAGCAATGCCCTGAGTATTATGCCGGGCCGGCCAAAATCGAGATTTCTGTATCCGAAATCAAGGTCTTCCCTCAAAATGCCGACCTTCTCGCCGGATTCAGTCATCACCTCTATCCAATCTATCAAATCCCCTATCTCCCCGCCATAAGCGCCGGCATTCATCGCTATCGCCCCGCCAACGCTTCCCGGTATATTTACAGCAAACTCAAGCCCTGCAAAACCTTCATCCCTTGCCTTGCTTACCACCTTTCTTAAAGCCACACCCGCTTCAGCCCATATACCATCCTCACCCATAAGTTCCATCCTGTAAAACCCCCTTGACAGGTCTATAACAATGCCTCTTATTCCTCCGTCGCTCACAAGCAGGTTGCTCCCCTTGCCGATAACATAATAAGGGATGTCCATTTCCCTTGCAAGTCTTAGAATACTGCTTAAATCCTCTTCATCGGAGGGAAAGGCAAGCAGGTCGGCAGGCCCCCCAATCTGGATGGTAGTATAATTTGCCATAGGCGCACAAGTAAACAAGGTGCCTTTAAACACCTCCTCCAACCTTTGCCTGAACCTATCTATTGCCGATATCTTTAAACCCTTTAAGCCTATCAATAAAATCTTCTCCTATCTTCCCTACATCACCCGCCCCGAGGGTGATAACCATGTCATCGGGCACCGCCACGCTTATCAGATGCTCAACCACCTCTTCACGGCTTTTTATATACAAGACATCCTTGTGTCCAAACCCTTTTATGCCTTCATAAAGGGATAATGCATCCACACCTTCAACGGGTTTTTCTCCTGCAGGATATATATCGGTAAGTATGAGCTTGTCGGCGTCATAAAAGGCCGAAAGAAAGTCCTGATAAAGTTCCTTTGTCCTTGAATACCTGTGAGGCTGAAAAACAACGACGGTCCTCTTGCCCCAACCTTCTTTGGCAGCCCTTAGGGTCATCCTGATCTCAACCGGGTGGTGCCCGTAATCATCAACAACCACTATGCCTTCTGATATTGCCTTTATCTCAAACCTTCTGCCGACACCGCTAAAACCCTCTAAGGCATCCTTGATATCTTTAAAATCCACACCAAGCTCTATCCCGACAGCTATGGTTGCAAGGGCGTTATATACGTTGTGTTCTCCGGGCATCGGCAGGTTCACCTTGCCAAGCTTTTTGTTGTGCAAAGTAACATCAAATGAGGTATGCCTGCCTTTTCTTTCCAGATTAGATGCCCTGAAATCCGCCTGAGCACTCTTTCCATAGGTAAGATGCGCCCTTTCGATCAACGGCAATAACCCCTGAAGGTTAGGATGATCGAGATTTATGACCGCAAAGCCATAAAAAGGAACACTGTTTATAAAATTCAGATACGCACTTTTAACCTCTTCAATGTCATGTTGATATTGCTCCATATGCTCCGGATCTATATTTGTTACAATCGCTACCGTAGGGGAAAGCTTAAGAAAACTCCCGTCACTCTCATCTGCCTCCGCAAGCAGATAATCCCCTTTCCCAAGTTTTGCATTACTGCCTATACTGTTAAGCCTCCCGCCTATAACCACCGTAGGGTCCTTGCCTCCATGGTAAAGGACGGTGGCTATCATGGATGTTGTTGTTGTCTTGCCATGGGTACCCGCAACCGCTATGCCATACTTCATCTTCATAAGCTCGGCAAGCATCTCGGCCCTTGGTATAACGGGGATATGCGCCTCATGGGCGGCCATAATCTCGGGGTTATCCCTTTTTACAGCGGAAGAATAGACAACAACATCCGCCCCACCCACATTGCCCTCCCTATGTCCATATCTTATATCAACCCCCAAGCTCTTAAGCCTCTCCGTTATATTGGAGGATTTAAGGTCTGATCCGCTTACATGGAAACCCATATTGATAATGACCTCGGCAATACCGCTCATCCCGATACCGCCTATGCCAATAAAATGTATGTTTTTCACCCTCTTATTTCTCAATTTCACACCCCTCCGCCGGAAGGTCGGGGTAACACATAGAGATAATGTTCGATGCCGCATCCGGTCTGGCAAGGCTTCGCATTTTCTTCTCTCTCTCCTTTAACAAAGCAGGATCCGAGTAAAATTCTCTTATCACCCCTGCCATAACCTTTCCGCTCATCTCACTTTCCTTTATCACCTTCGCCGCACCCTGCTCGGCAAGAAAACCCGCATTAAGATCCTGGTGGCCGTCAGCGGCATAGGGAAACGGTATAACAAGCGGGACGATGCCCCTTACGGCAAGCTCCGCTATACTTGTGGCGCCTCCCCTGCAAACCGCCATATGGCTCTTTGCATATGCTCCGGCCATATCTTCTATAAAATCATATACCTCAGCCATAAAACCATTTTTTTTGTATGCCTCTGCCACGCGTTTCCTGTCGTTTTTGCCTGCCTGATGTATTATCCTTATCTTATTCTTTATATCCCCGAGAAAAACAAGGGAATCCACCATAAATGTATTTATGCTCCTGGCGCCCTGACTACCGCCAAAGACAAGCACGGTAAATCTTTTTCCCCTTGACCTTTTTTTTTCTATAATCTCTCTCCTTACGGGATTTCCTGTAACAAAGGACTTGCCTTCCGGCAGATACTTTAAAGTTCCGGTGTACGAAACAAATATCTTTTTTGCAAAAGGCGCAAGGAGCCTGTTCGTAAGGCCAGGAAGGAGATTCTGTTCCAATATGGCCGTCTTTTTTCTCATAAGAAATGCAGCGGATACAACCGGAAGTGCGCTGTAACCTCCAAGCCCTATAACCCAATCGGGTTTAAACTCCCTTATAAATCGGGCAGAAGGGATGATGGCCATAAAAAACTTAATTACAGATCTTAACTTTTTATAGACCCCTCTGCCCTTAAACCCCTCAAGGTCAATGGTTTTACAGTTTGCCGCCATTCCCTTAAAAAAACCGTCCCCCATGCCTTTTATGCCGCCGATAAAAAGAAACTCACATTTTGTTCTTTTTTTAAACTCCTGCATCAGAGCCAGTCCCGGGAATACGTGCCCGCCTGTCCCGCCTCCCGCAAAAATTACCCTTGCAATAAACGGCTTAGTTTGAAAACAGCTCATGTCTCCCGTCCTTTGCCGTAAATATTTAGAAGTATCCCTACCGCAGCGGAATCAATAAGAAGCGATGTCCCGCCATAACTTATAAAGGGCAGCGTAAGTCCCTTTGGAGGCAGAAGTCCTGTAACAACCCCCATATTC
Source organism: bacterium (assembly GCA_027069035.1). Taxonomy (GTDB): domain Bacteria; phylum Desulfobacterota; class GWC2-55-46; order S146-80; family JALXFI01; genus JALXFI01. Next base: position 6,292 of record JALXFI010000416.1, on the reverse strand, counting down.
ATAACCGCCTGTAAGACTATCATGATCACGATGCCAATGGCCAAATGCGTGCCGAAAAGGTCTGGCGCCTCAAGGGCTGTCTTTATTCCCGCCCACAAAATAAAGAGATAGAGAAACAAGACTATCGAGACACCGATAAATCCCAGCTCTTCCCCGATAACCGGCAAGATAAAATCCGTGTGTGCCTCAGGAAGAAAGAAAAGTTTCTGCACCCCTTCGCCAAGCCCTTTGCCCCACACCCCCCCTGAACCAAATGCAATAAAGGATTGAACAAGCTGAAAGCCGGAAGTGTCGGCCTTGTTCCACGGATCAAGAAAGGCCGTAATACGCCCCATCCTGTAACCGACCCTAACTATCATAAAATATATAACGGGCAGTGAAGCCGCAAACAAGCCCATAAGATACCTCATCCTGACACCTGCTATAAACATCATTGATACAAGGAGTATCCCTAAAAAAAATGCCCCGCCAAAATCAGGCTCTTTGGCAACAAGGGCAATAATAATGCTTCCTATAATGAACGGTGGAAGAAATCCAAACTTAAAGGTCTTGAGATTATCCTTCTTAG
>JALXFI010000416.1:0-5714 GCA_027069035.1 bacterium | reverse complement strand
AAAAAAGAAGAAACGGGTAAACGATCTTTTTATAAAAGTGATAAGGTATCCGCATTGTCAAAAACATGGCAAGTATACCTGTCATACCGTAGACAAACTGTTTTTTTAGAAAAAAATAACCATCACCTAACTTCCTTAAGGACACAATATAGCTTGTGCTGTAAACCATAGCAATGCCGATTCCTATCAGCATCATGGCGGTTATGAGCACAACCTTGTCAATTTCTTTTTTTATCATTTTATTCCGTTTTATTTAAACAACCCGCATTATAACGCTCATATCTCCAACCATTAGAGAGACATTACAAGCCTCTTAAAACTGTCCCCTCTTTCGCCATAATCCCTGAACATATCAAAACTCGAACAAGCCGGCGAAAAAAGCACCACATCGCCGGAAACGGCCTCACTTTGTGCAGCCGCAAGTGCCTCTTCAAGGGTATCAACCTTTCTTGAAGGGATTGAATCGGTCAATGCACACTCGATCTTTTCCCTTGCCTCGCCAAAGACTACAACAGCCTTGACCTTATCCTTAACAACTGATCTTAACACATTATAATCTATACCTTTATCCCTGCCTCCCATAATCAATACAACGGGCGCCTTCATGCTCTCCACGGAACGTATGACAGCTCCGGTATTGGTACCCTTTGAATCATTATAATAAGATATGCCGGAAAGCCTTCTTACAAACTCCATCCTGTGTGGAAGGCCGTTAAAATCCCCTATAGCCTCAAGAACGTCTCCCTGCTCGACACCGCAGATACTTGCTGCGGCAACAGCCGCCATTACGTTCTCCATGTTATGGATACCTTTCAGCCTTATCCTGTCAAGCCTGTATCTCTCCTCCACACCATGCATACGCAGAACTATATCGTCTTGAAGCAGAAAAACGCCCTCATCCAGGGCCTCAGTGGAACTGAACTTAAAGGTCTTTGCTCTCAAGCCCGCAGAAAGTGAAGAGATAACCGGATCGCTGCCATTCAAGACGGCATAGTCATCAAAACCCTGATTCATGAAAAGCCTCAATTTTGTTTCGGCATAATCACGGAATGAAGGGTATCTGTCCATATGGTCCTCTGTAATATTTAAGAGTATCGCAACAAAGGGCCTGAAGTCTCTTATCCCCTCTAATTGAAAACTGCTCAACTCACATATGATATACTCTTTATCAGAGCTGTCCCCGCATGCCTCAATAAGAGGCCTTCCTATATTTCCGCCGACCCATATCTTTCTGCCGCCGACAGTAAATATCCTCTCTATGACGGATGTTGTGGTTGTCTTGCCGTTGGTGCCCGTAACCGCCACTATTGGAGAACTTATAAACCCAAAGGCAAGTTCTATCTCACTTACAACCATTACACCGGCCTTCTTTGCCTCAACTGCCGGAGCGATATACGACGGCACTCCCGGGCTTAGCACCACCAAATCAGCTTCTAAGAATTTAGAGGCGCAATGCCCGCCAAGCTCAAGCTCTACATTCAATCCCTTAAGTTCCTTTACATGCTCTCTCAACTCGGCCTCCGGACGTATGTCGGTCACACAAACACCTGCCCCTTCACCTTTAAGAAACCTTGCTGTAGACAGACCGCTTCTTCCAAGTCCGACAACCAGGGCCTTCTTTCCTTTAAGTTTAAAGTCCATAAACATTCACCGGTTGAATCATGTATCGTGTCTCTTGCAGCCAGAGTCTCCTCTTTATCTTATCTTAAGGGTGCTTATGGCTATCAATGACAAGATAATTGCTATGATCCAGAACCTTACGATTATCTTCGGCTCCGCCCAGCCTTTAAGTTCAAAATGGTGATGGATCGGGGCCATTTTAAAGACCCTTTTGCCCATTAACTTATACGAACTTACCTGAAATATTACAGAAAGCGCCTCAACTACAAATATGCCGCCTACTATAATAAGCACTATCTCCTGTTTGGTAATTATAGACAACGTCCCCAATGCGCCCCCCAATGAAAGAGAACCTATGTCTCCCATAAAGACCTGAGCGGGGTAGGTATTGTACCAAAGGAAACCAAGGCTTGCCCCGACCATGGCTCCGGCAAAAACCGTTAATTCGCCACTGCCTGCGATATATGGTATATGCAGATAACCGGAGAGTTTGCTATGGCCAGCAAGATACGAAAAGAGCATATAAGTTCCGGATGCTATCATAACAGGTCCTATGGCAAGTCCATCAAGTCCGTCGGTAAGGTTAACGGCATTAGATGCCCCAACAACAACCAGTACCACAAAAATAAGGTAAAACCATCCAAGGTCAAGCTGGACATCCTTAAGAAAGGGAACGGCTATATCCGTATCAAAATTATTGTACCTTAAGAAAACGGCAACGCAAATGGCGACAAATCCCTGCGCCCCAAGCCCATATAGAGGCCTTAAGCCCTTTGTGTTTCCCTCGATAAATTTTTTATAATCATCCATAAATCCTATAACGCCAAAGGCAAAGGTCACCAAAATAAGCAGCCACACGTATATATTTGTAAGATTAGCCCATAATAGAGTTGGAAGAATAACAGCAAAGAGTATCAATAAACCACCCATGGTAGGGGTGCTCTCTTTTCCTCTGTGATTGGGCGGGCCGTCAGATCTAACTCTTTGATTTACTTGAAGCCTGGACAACCTTCTTATCAGATACGGACTAAGTATAAGGCTTAACAAAAGGGCGGTAATGGTAGAGTAAATAGTCCTGAATGTAATGTACTGGAATACATTAAAGACCGAGTATATCTTGTGAAGCGGATAAAGAAGATGATACAGCATACTTTAAATACCTGCCTTTTGATCCATTAAGATATTGCCTCAACTGATCAGTTTAAAAGAAGCCTTTTACCTGAGCTTTCTCTTTTATTTAAAATGATTTTCTTTAACGGGTCTATTATCTCCTCAAGCGCCACGCCCCTTGAACCCTTAATAAACAAAAAATCCCCCTTTGATATATCCATTTTCAACCCATTAAGCAGTTCTCTCTTTGTATTGAATACTTTAACGGATTCATCTGCCATGCCCATCTCAATCGCCCCGTTTTTTACAGTTTCTCCGTACTCTCCTATGCAATAAATCAAATCTATGCCAAGGTTTGCCGCAAATCTTCCTAAGTATCTATGAAACCTCTCGGAACCACCCCCCAATTCCATCATATCGCCAAGCACGGCCATCCTCCTGCACCCCTTGGCGATGCCGTCAAATGCTCTGAGTGAAGACTCCATTGAGAGGGGATTTGCGTTGTATGTGTCGTTAAGCAATCTTATCTCTCCAAGATCGACAAGTTCCATCCGCCCGGGAACAGGCTTAAAATTATTAAGCCCCTCTGCAATATCCCGATCACCCACCTCAAGCGCCTTTGCAACGGCAACGGAAGCAAGGAGGTTGTAAATATTATGAAGGCCTACGGTCCTTATATGACCATGGATATCTCTTCCAAAGGCCTCAACTATATACTCGGTTCCTTCCCATCCGTCCTTATATTGTTTTAAATGTATGTCTCCCTTATTTTCTATCCCGTATGTTATCTTCTTTGCCTTAAGCCTCCTTGATGCCCCGAATATTTCAGGGTCATCAAGATTAACTATCAAACAGCCATCCGCCTTGACGGATTTCAAGAGTTCAGTCTTTGCCTCGGCAACACCTTTAATGTCACCTAAACCCTCAAGGTGGACATCGCCTATGTTTGTAAGGAGCGCAATATCCGGAGAGGCAATTTCACAAAGCCTCCTCATCTCAGCCCTGCCGCTGTTTATACCAAGCTCCAGCACACAGCAATCGTGTGTATTTTTAAGTTTAAAAAGCGTTAAAGGCACACCGACAAGATTATTGTAATTGCCTTCGTTCTTGTGGACATCCAAAGAAATGGACAGTATCTCATAGATCATCTCTTTAGTCGTTGTCTTGCCGCAGCTTCCGCTTAAAGCGATAAGGGGTTTTTTAAAGCGCCCCCTTAAAAATTTTGCCGCATCGCCAAGGGCGGCAAGGGTGTCTTTAACGGCAACAATATTCTCTGACGCTCCCCCCCTGTTTTTGCCCCGAACCTTCAGAAATGCATCATCCACCACCGCGCCCCATGCGCCTTTTTCAAGTGCATCATCAACAAAATCATGTCCGTTGAACCTCTTCCCCTTTATGGCAAAATAGACATCCCCCCTCTTTATCGTTCTTGAATCTATAGATATCCCATTAAACAGTTCCGGATTGACTCCGCTTGCAGCGGCGCCTGATATGGAACTAATAAATTCATCTATTTTCAGTCCATTAAACAGTCTCTACACCTCTGTGCTTTTAATATTATGGAAAATAACCTTAAGCCCTGCAGCAACAGGCAGGAAACCTTAAGGCAAGCGCCTTTTCAACCTCTTCAATATCCGAAAAAGGGAACACATCTCCGCCGATTATCTGGTAATCTTCATGCCCTTTGCCGGCTATAAGCACGGTATCGCCTTCCCTGCTTATTTCAATCGCTTTCTTTATGGCCTGTCTCCTGTCAGGCTCTACGATCAGCCTGTCCTTACAGGAAGATATCCCCCTTTCTATATCCTTTATAATGCCGGCCGGTTCCTCACTCCTTGGATTATCACTTGTAAGTACGACAATATCACTTTTTTCGGCGGTTATACTTCCCATAAGAGGCCTTTTGGTCTTGTCCCTGTCGCCTCCGCATCCGAAAACTGTTATAATCCTCCCCTTTTTTAAAGGTATAAGCGTATCAAGAACACATTCAAGGGCCGATGGGGTGTGGGCATAATCCACTACAACTTGAAGGCCTTCCGGGGCAGAGACCATCTCCATCCTGCCTCTCACAGCCTTCAGTGCCCCTATACCGGTCGATATATCATCCAAAGGAATGCCAAGGCCGGTGCAGATACCCACGGCCGCCATAATATTGTACAGGTTAAACCCGCCTATCAGTTTGGAATTGCAGTCAAGTCTGCCGGCAGGGGTATGAAAAGAACATTTTATGCCGTCCTTCGAAAAAAGGGCATCCTTTACACGCACATTTCCATCATATCGCCCATACGTTATCACCCGCCTATTGCCTAACATCTCTGATATCTGCCTGCCCCGCTCATCATCTATATTTATTACTGAAAAGGCATTCTCCGGCGAGTGCGCGCCTTCGATAGAATCTATAAAGAATTTAGCCTTTGCTTTAAAATAGTCTTCCATGTCGTTATGAAAATCAAGGTGGTCCTGAGTAAGGTTTGTAAATACCCCGCATTTGAATACAGCGCCCATAATACGTTTCATTGCCACTGCATGCGAGGATACCTCCATCACACAGTAGTCAACGCCTGAGTCCGCCATCTCTCTCAAAATTCTCTGAAGCTCAGATGCTTCAGGGGTTGTATGAGGATTGCAAAACCCCTTGTTATTGTACCTGTACTCTATAGTTCCGATAAGGCCGACACTCTTCCCCGATGCATTTAACACGGATTCAACAAGGCATGCAGTGGTTGTCTTTCCGTTAGTGCCAGTAATGCCGATAAGATTAAGTTCTTTGCTGGGGCTCTTATAAAAAAGGCCGGATACAATCGACAGGGCTTCCCTTGAGTCCTTCACAAGGCCGTAATCCTTGTCAAAAAGCCATTGAGACTCCTCTTCAACCAAAAACGCAGCGGCGCCTCTGCGCCATGCGTCCTCTAAAAACAAGTGACCGTCGGTGCGCAATCCCTTTATGGCGACAAAGAGATCGCCCTTTTTTACATCCTTAGAGT
>JALXFI010000415.1 GCA_027069035.1 bacterium | reverse complement strand
ATAACATAAAACTTGTTTTTACCAATAGTATACAATCAGGTAAAACAAGAAAAAAATACCTATCCAGAGCACTGTTGTTCCAATCGGCCAGTGTTTGATAATATCGCCGGGATATATCGCTTTTTCTCTTTCTATCTGTTTAATCATCTCTTTCTTGCGGTCAGGAGCGACAAACGTGAGAATGACCGTATCTGCAGCGATCTTTAAGGCAGATAGGGGATTCTTACTAAGCAGGATAAGAAAAGAAGGAATAACATCAAAGACAACTCTGTTCATTTTTGAAGCAAATGCAGCCATTGGATTGTTCACAAACCACATAAAAACGCCTGCTCCCTTTCTGTAGAACCAGTCTGTATCAAGGCTTATGGTTTTTGTCCTCTGGAGCAATCTCAGGAAGACAAAGAAAGCGAGAGCAGAGAATAGAAGAAGCTGAAGCTGGCCGATCACATGGCTTGCAGTATAGGGTATATAGCGGACAGGATGAGGCAGGATTCTATAGATGACTGAAGGATATACACCGATAAAGATGGATAAGAAGGCCAAGAATCCCATTGCAAGAAGCATATTCATGGGCGGCTCCTTTGGTCTGAGTCCTGAATCCTTTGCAAAGAATACAAAGTAGGGGAATTTTATGCCTGCATGCAGGAAAACCCCTGCCGATGCAAGGTTTAGAAGAAGCCATATACCCCTCATCTTTTCATCCCCGGCGGCAGATATTATCATGGATTTGCTTATAAATCCTCCCGTCAATGGGAATGCAGAGATAGATGCGGCTCCAACAATACAGAGCATCAGGGTAATCGGCATGGTTTTATAGAGCCCACCCAGGTCCGTGCACCTGCTTTTGCCGGTCATGTGAAGAACCGCTCCTGCAGACATAAATAGTAAGCCTTTATACAGTATATGGGCAAAGGCATGCGATGCAGTTCCATTTAACGACAGATCTGTGCCAATACCAATCCCTGCCACCATGAATCCAACCTGATTGATGATGCTGTATGCCAGAATCCTCCTCATATCGTTCTCTAATATCGCATAGACAATTCCATATATTGCCATTATCGTCCCCGCCCATATCAGGATTTCAGCGCCCGGGAAAGACCTGCACAGTACATATACTGCGGTCTTGCTTGTAAAAGCGCTCAGAAATACCGCCCCGGTAATTGTTGACTCAGGATATGAATCGGAGAGCCATGCAGACAGAGGCGGAATCGCAGCATTAATGGCAAAACCAACCAGTATAAGGTAAGATGCCAATCCGTTTAGACCTATGTACCCAAACTCTATAGAGCCTGAATCAAAGATATTGATGACTATTCCGGAAAGCAGAATCATACCTCCCAGTATATGGACAAGGATATATCTGAACCCTGCATCCCTGGCTGCCTTTGTTCCCCTGTTCCATATAAGCCACGTTGATGCAACAGCCATAATCTCCCAGAAGATATAGAGGGATATGTAGTCGCCTGAAAATACAACGCCAAGAGAACTGCCGACATAGATAAAGGCAACAAGCGGTTCTCTTTTTTCCTTTAGATGAAGCGAGAACAGCGCACCGGCAAAACCCATGATCACGAATATGTATCCGAAGACCATACTGAGTCTGTCAACCTTGCCTAAGACGATTTCATGGCCAATAAAGCCAAAGACAAAACCTCTTCCTTCAGGCATATTCAGCAGGTCTATAAATGCAAGTACCGGCAGAAGGAGGATATACACCTTCCTTGCCCTGCCATTGAATACAGGGATCAGAAAAGCTCCAAAAATAAATATAGCTGCCGGCGGAATCCAGTTAGTCATAATAATCCTCTTTCCTCTTGAGAAAGATGCCAAGCAACTTTGACACAAGGATAATTACAGCACAGGACAAGAAACCGTAGAACGCATAAAAACCTCTAATCTTCTCAAATGCAAAGGTGCTGTGCCTCTCTATAAAAAAATCAATGGCAACAAGCACGATAAGGCATAGATAGAATATATAACGTATCAATCTTATGTTTTTCGGTTTATCAAAAAAGCCTATCTCCTTTTTCATATCAGTATCCTCCTGTCAGATTTCCCAACACAATCCCTGCAAGATCAAGAAGTAAAGAGGGGGCAAAAAACAGCAAGAGTGTGCCGACAGCAGTAACCATAATTGGTATGATCATAAAGGCAGGGGCTTCTCGTATCTCTGATTTCTCATCCGAAGGCAGCTTCTTAAAGAAGGCTGCGTAAACTACAGGCAAAAAATACGATGCATTCAGTAATGTGCTTGCCACCAACACTATCAGAATTGGCGCATGTCCCGACTCTATAGAGCCTATCATTAAATACCACTTGCTTAGAAAACCGCTCAACGGGGGAATACCTATTATAGAAAGCGATGCTATCGCAAATGCCGTCATTGTAAAAGGCATCTTTCTGCCCATACCATTCAACTCACTAATCATGGTCTTATGGTTTGCTACATATATCGCTCCGGCAGCAAAGAAGAGGGTTATCTTTGCAAATGAATGTATAGCGATATGTATGATACCACCTGTTATCCCGTTACGTCCAAGAAGTGACGCCCCAAGGATGATATAGGAGAGCTGGCTCACCGTAGAATACGCAAGCATGCGTTTCAGATTGTCCTGTCTTAAGGCTATGATGGATGCAACTATTATTGTAAATGATACAAAGTATATAAAGACCGTGCTGATGCCCAATCTGTAAAGCAACCCTGTGCCGAATATGTACAGCAACACCTTTAAGACTGTAAATACACCAACGTTCACCACTGCAACCGCATGTAAAAAGGCGCTGACAGGGGTAGGGGCAACCATTGCAGCGGGCAGCCACGAGTGAAGCGGCATTAAAGCCGCCTTTGTTATGCCCGCAATAAACAAGATAAAGATTATTATCAGCATAAGGTCGGAAGCCTTCCCTGCAAGTATGCCATGGTTGGCAAATTCAAGTGTTCCGGCAATATTGTAGGTAAGTATTATAGCAAATAACTGAAAGGCCAGAGATGTGCCAAGAAGGTAGATGATATATCGCCTCGCGCCTTTTATGGCATCAGGTGTCTCGTTATGGGCAACAAGCGGAAAGGTGCAGATGGTAATGGCTTCATAAAAGAGAAAAAGGGTAAATAGATTCGCAGAGAAGGCAACACCTATGGTAGCCGCCATCGCTGCTGCAAAAAATGCAAAATATCTTGTCTGTGAGTGTTCCTTAAGCGCCCTCATATATCCGATTGAAAAGATAGAGGTAACAATCCAGAGAAAAGACGCAGTTACAGCAAATACCAGACTAAGGGCATCGACCCTGAACTTTACATCAATGCCCGGCAAAACGGTAATAAGGGAATACTCTATCACCTTTCCATCCAATACTATCGGGATCATGGAAACAATTATAATAAATTTCAATATAGCGGCTGTTATCGTCCATGATTCTCTAAGGTTCGGGTTTCTTTCACCCGAAAGCCCGATAGGTATTATCGCCAGAAGAGAAACTGCTATGGCATAAATGGGCATTGCTGTCTCAATTATCTCCACCTTACCCACCTCCAAGAAGCATATTTGCGGCCTTAGCAGCTATGGAAACGGGGAAGAAAGCTGCGATCCCGAAGACTATACAGAGACCTGCAAGGATAAGGGTTGGAAGAACCATACTCATCGGCGCCTCACTTTGACCTGACTGTCCAATGATTTGGTTGGAATCTTCGCCTGCCCCGATTGAATCCCTAAAGTATATCCTTTCAATGATCCGCCCAAAATATACCGCCGTAAGAAGTGAACTTATGATTATTACCAGGACCAACGGCCACATACCGGCATCAAGGGCGCCGAGTGCAAGATACCATTTGCTTACAAACCCCACTGTGAGTGGAAACCCGATCATTGAAAGCGCTCCAATCGTAAAGGCAGCCATTGTAAGAGGCATCTTTCTGCCCATACCGTTCAGGTCGGATATCTCTTCTATGCCGGTCATGTAAAGAATAGAACCTGCAACAAGAAACAGGGTGCCTTTCATCAAGGCATGGTTTAATATATGGATAAGACCTCCGGTCATTGCAAGTTGGTTGGCAATCGCAGCGCCAAGGACTATGTATCCAATCTGTCCCACACTTGAGTAAGCAAGCATCCTTCTTAAATTTGTTTGTGCAAGCGCAATTACAGAACCCGCAATGATAGCGACTGAAGAAAGAAAGACAAGTATCTCATTAAAAGGAATAACCCGAATATCAAAATCTAAGGTAAAGACACTAAACATAATCCTTATCAGAATATATGCCCCGTACTTCGTCGCAGTTGATGCCATTATGGCAGATACAACCGATGGCGAGAAGGTGTATGCATTAGGCATCCAGATGTGAAGCGGGAAGAGCGCAAGTTTAAGGCTAATCCCGACTGTAAAGAATGCAAAGGCAGTGAGCACAACCTTTGAATTATACAGAGCGGGCAGACGTCTGCTCAAATCCGCCATGTTCAACGTTCCTGTAACCATATACAGGTATCCAATTCCAAGAAGGATAAAAGTTGCGGCTATTGTGCCGAGTATAAGGTAATTATAGCTCGCCATCAGGGCAGCCCTTTTCCTGCCCATTGCAACAAGGGCATAGCTTGAAAGGGATGCTATCTCGATAAACACGTACAGATTAAAGATGTCTCCGGTTATGATTATTCCCATAAGCCCTGTGATAAAGAGCATATAAACAGAATAAAAGGGTGTAATCTTGTCCGCATCAATCTCCTTTTCCACACTTTTTTTAGCAAATACGGTTACAATAAAGGCTATCAAACCGACAACAACAAGCACATAGCCATTTAAATAATCAACAAGATATTCTATACCCCACGGCGGCTCCCATCCGCCAAGCCTATAACTGATCTTTCCTGTTGTTAGAACCGTATTTAGAAGTGAAATTGAGATTATAAAAGAAAAGAAGGTGGCAAATAAACTTATATACCAGCCAAACGACCTGCTTATTCTCCCAAACACCGGAATTAGAATCGCAGAAAATAAGGGTATTATAATAACTAAAACTGGGATGTTTGAAACTAAATTCATTCGTCAGTATAAAGCATGGAATCAGAAGTAAGATGCTCAGAATTCTTCTTTGAACCCTTAATGCTCAACGGAACTGTCTCCTCCTTCATCTCAAGTATTTTATCTTCCTCTATCGAGCCATACGCCTTGTATATCTTTATTATCAGGGCAAGGGCAACCGCGGTTGTGCTTACAGAAACAACAATGCCCGTAAGTATCAGAACATGCGGAAGCGGATTGTCGTACGGCCCTGCCTTTTCCCATATTATAGGGGCAGTCCCTCCTTTTACCTTTGCAATTGATATGTAAAAAAGGAATACTGCCGTTTGAAAGATATTGATTCCAATGATCTTCTTGATCAGATTCTCCTTTACGATAATCGCATAAAAGCCTATCATCATCAGCACAATATATATCCAGTAGTTGTACTTTGCCAGAATAAACTCAATCATCCTCATGCCTTGCCGTTTCAAAGAATATGGTTATCATTACTGCCGCAACTGTAATAGCCACACCTATTTCAATGCCGTAAATGCCTAAATGACTTGCGAGTTTTTTTGTGCCAAGCGGAAGAGCGCCATATTCGAGATATGCCCCTCCTGCAAATATCGCCAACAAACCAACACCTGCATAGATCAGAACACCTGCTGAGATTAAAAGGTCACTCAACCTCTCGGATACCCTCTTCCTGCCACTTTTCATTCCAAAAACAATAGCGTAGAGAATTATACTTGCGCCAAGGATCACCCCGCCCTGAAACCCACCGCCGGGACTGGACTCGCCATTGGCAACAACATAAAGGGCAAAAAGCTGTATAAAAGGGATCAATATACTGCAAACAGTCCTTACAACAATATGTTCTTTCATTTTTTCCGCCTTAAAAGTAAAATTACGGACAGCCCCGCAGTAAATATAACGGAAGTCTCCCCAAGTGTGTCATACCCCCTGTAATTTGCAAGAATGGCTGTCACAAAATTGACTACCCCCGTCTCTTCATAGGTTTTCTTTATGTACCTTGGCACCACATGAAGATTCGCAGGATCATTAGGGTTTCCGAAGGCCGGCATATCTATAGTGCCATACATAAGTATACCGCCTGTAACAAGGATAACCATAAGCAGAAGCAGTCTCTTTACCTTATATTTCTCATATTTTTTAGACCTGCCTCCTGCCAATATTTGAGCTTCCATTCTCTGTGTTCTACTTAAGGCAGCTATTATGAGCACTGTTGTAATACCTGCGCCGACAGACGCCTCTGTAAAAGCAACATCCACTGCATTCAACCTTGTCCAAACTATAGCCATTATCAGGCTATATGCCCCGAGTATAATAGTGGTGCTTAAAAGGTCATTCATAGCGACTGCAACAAATCCACATATGACGAGAAACAACAACAGAATAATATCGATCATCTTTTATCGCCTTTCTTCCATGGTTTCAAACCGGCAACATAAGCTGCATTTGCAAGGGCATGGGTTGCAGTGGGATTTGCAATCAGTATGAATATAACAATAATAAGAAGTTTAAGACTCACAAAGGAGAAACCCTCATAGATCATAAGCCCTATCAATACCATTGCCTGCCCCATGGTATCACCCTTTCCTGCCGGGTGAATCCTTGAATAAAAATCAGGGAATCTGATTATCCCAATAGACGCCACAAACATAAAAAAACAACCAGTAAAGAGGAATACACCTGAAACAATAGTCCTTATATCCATCAATCCAGCCTTCCCATCTCCCGATATTTCAGAAAGGCAATGGTTGCAATGAAATTTATGAGTGCATATACAAGGGCTATATCAAGGAAATAAGGTCTTTTATAGATAAATCCAATAAGAGCTAATAACACAACCGTTTTTGTCCCAATCACATTCACAGCAAGAACCCTGTCACAGACCATAGGCCCTCTTATCGCCCTGTATAGTACCAGCGCTGCTGCTAACACAATAATTATTGCAGCTACATCAAACATCCATAACACCTTCTATCTTTTTTACTTTTGCCTGGATATCGATCCCCGGAAGAGCTTTATCTCCCTTTACTATAGAATGCACAACAAAGTCTCCTTTTTCATTTGCCATTACAGTTACTGTGCCAGGGGTGAGTGTTATCGAATTTGCAAGTATTGCGATACCCAATTCTGATTTTAACTCAGAATTAAACCTGACAATACATGGATCGATCGGCATCTTTGGATGGAGTGCCCGATATGCTATATCAAAATTGGAAATAATAATTTGCCAAAGAAGCCATGGCAGGTATCTGATAAATCTATGCACCCTTACTATGTCAGATTTGTCAATCGCCCTTCCAAACAGAAGGTCGTGAGATATGAATGAAACAAAAAGACTTGAAACAAGACCCGAAAGTATCAATATAAAAGTAAATTCTTCTGATAAAAGCATCCAGAATAAAAACATCACTATTGAGGTTAATACAAAACTCAAAGGATTACCTCTCTAACAGCACTTACCGTGCTACAGATATGCCTGTTTAGTTGCTGTGGGACCTTTAACAAACCGTCCCATTTACGGACAGACGCTGCTTAATCAGATAATCAGAAATTTCGGAGTTTTTAAGCAAAGATTAATTATCAGATTTATCTTAATGCTTCAAGTATTTTATACATCGCCACCCACAACTATTTCAGGGATTCTTATAGTAGGCTGTGCGTCCGCCACAGGAACGCCCTGCCCGTCTTTTCCACATGTTCCTATGCCAAAACCCAGATCATTACCAACCATATCTATCATCCTCAAAACCTCAGGGCCGTTGCCTGTCAGAGTTGCCCCGCGCACAGGCTCTCCCACCTTACCTTTTTCAAGAAGATACCCCTCACTCACCTCAAAAACAAAGTCACCGTTAACGGTGTTTACCTGACCGCCGCCCATTTTTTTTACAAAAAGCCCCTTATCTACCGAAGATATTATCGCATCAGGCTCAATGCTACCCGGCGCAATAAGTGTGTTGGTCATCCTTGGTATGGGTCTGCAATGGTAAGACTCCCTTCTCCCGTTTCCGGTAGATTCATCAATACCGTTCTTAAATGCGTTTAGGCGGTCATACAGATAGCCCTTGAGGATGCCTCTGTCAACAAGGAGTGTCTTCTGGGCGGGCGCACCCTCATCATCATAAAGAAAAGAACCTCTCCTGCCGGGAAGCGTTGCGTCATCTATAACGGTTACAACCGGAGAGGCCACCTTTTCACCTATCTTGCCGGAATATACCGAGAGCCCCTGCAAGGCAAGGTCTGCCTCAAGCCCGTGCCCTATCGCCTCATGTATCATAGTGCCGCCTGCCTCGCTCGATATTATAACAGGCATCCTGCCGCCCGGGGCCTTGCGGGCATTAAGCATCTGAAGCGCCCTTTTTACAGCCTTATCAGCAACCTCTTCCGGAGACTCTTTATCAAATATCTCAAGACCGAGCGCGCCGCCGACAGGCTCATAACCCGTTTGCAAAACGCCTTTATCCTCTGCCACCACATGTATCAAAAAAAGTATGCTCGTCCTCTCCTCTTCCACCGTTTCCCCAAAAGAGTTGGCTATATAGACCCTTCTGAAACCGTCTCCATAAACAACCTTTGCCTGTTTTATCCTCTTGTCCGTCCTGCGTGCACAGTCATTGCCACGTTTTACAAACGCAACCTTATCTTCAAGTGAAACATCGAGCGGAGGCGTCTTTACCGGCATGGACTGAGGAACATACCCTTTTATCGCCCGGACAGTTCCCGCATTTCCAGACCTTACAGCATTGCTTAATGTATCGGCAAGTTCAAGTAGTGACCTTTCTTTAATATCATTTGTATATGCATAAGCCGTCCTGCCATTAAAAATGACCCTCAGACCAAGCCCCCTGTCTCTACCCGTAATAACCTTCTCAATTCTATCATCCTCACACACAACAGAGGTGTTGAGCGTCTCTTCAAGATACAGGTCGGCAAACTCTCCTCCATTTTTAAGCGCACGCTTCAGTATGCGTGAAGTATCCACATCTAAAACAGGGTTTTCGTTCATAGGATTATGGAATTACATGATTACCTGAATTACGGGTTTAAGAGCTTGTGAATATAACATTAAGTCTGTAAATGAGCAACCATTTTTATAAACCCCCTCCCTAAAAAAGACTGGGACCCAAAAACAGAGATAGGTTTTTGGGTAAATTGGCAAGACGCTTTAAATGCAAGGCCGCAGGCGATTTTTCTTTTGAGGCGTACATAACCGGTACGGTGAGAAAGAAAATCGCCGAGAACACAGCAGTTAAAGATATATTGCCAATTTCAAATCCCGCTATCGCGGGATTTGGGGGGCATGGACATCTCTTTGGTTTTGCAAAATTTGATATCTTGTGATATTAATAAATCCACTATGCTTAAACTATCCGTATGGATACATCTTGTAGTCGCTATGTTCTGGATCGGCGGCATGCTCTTTCTTACCTTTATTATAGGTCCTTTTTTAAAAGGGGTGGAAAGCGCTGAAGAAAGGTCAAGGATATACCAGATAGTAGGCACAAGATTCAGGTTTTTCGGTTGGATATCGATAATACTTCTCCTCATCACAGGGCCGCTCAATTTCTATTTTATGGGCATAAGGTTTAAAGATATTCTCTCGGCGCCTTTCTACAATTCAGGCTACGGGAAAGCGCTTATCATAAAACTTCTGCTTGTAGCCGTTATAGTCTTGTCAAGCCTGATGCACGATTTTGTAATGGGGCCGCTTTCAAGAGATTCTCAGCGTTTAAGCACAATCTCGCGCTATATTGGCAGGGCAAACCTTATTATTGCGCTGCTCATAGTCTTATGCGGTGTATTCTTAAGGTTCGGAGGCATATAGAAGGATTCCGACAACTTTAAATATCTTTTTAAGGAGGATTTTTCTGCGTTTATGGATATCTATAAAATAAAAAACGGTTTTTACAAAATACCCGACGAGGTAAGGGAGGATGTCTCCCTGTATGAAAAGGAGACGGAGCGTTTACTTAAAGGCGAGCTTTCACCGGATAGGTTTAAACCCTTCAGGGTTGTACGGGGCATATACGCACAAAGAGGACAGGCAACTTACATGATAAGGATAAAGGTCCCTGCAGGCGGGCTTACCCCTGAGCAGATGAAACGGATTGCTGAGCTCTCTGAAAGATTCGGCAACGGCGTCCCCCATGTCACTTCAAGACAGGACATGCAGATACACTGGGTAAGGATAGAAG
>JALXFI010000414.1 GCA_027069035.1 bacterium | reverse complement strand
CTCACAAACATTACCAACAAGCGAGTGGTCTATCTTGGGTGGCTTGGTGTGCTGTACGTTAATTGCGATATCGCCTTGACCACCACAGTTAATCTGACAACAAGAAGTTGTGATATGAACACGGTTAGGCATATTCCAGTTAGTGAATTCGTCGTACAACTCATCCATCATTGACTTAACAACACCTGATGCATCAGTACCTGGAATATCACAATGTAACCAGCCCTGTGTATGAGAGATCGATGCTACTGAGTTACGAGTCCCACCTACTGCATAGCCTTTATCTTTAAGTGCATCCTTAACGTAAGACTCATCTATGCCATCGGCGAGAGGAAGCAGAAATTTAACATCAGGTATCCTTTTAAGAAGTATCCCTGATGCGTCAATCATCGCGGGTAAAAGATTTTTTACCTCTTTCATCCTGCTGCCGGGCAGAAGGCTTATCACCTTTACATCATCGGGCAATCCAAGTTTTTTTCTTGCGTCTTCGGCGCTAAGCGTCATTTCTTCACTATCCATTACAGGGTGTCCCAAAAACTCCACATCAACACCTTCCCTTTCATACAAAGGCACTTCAAAGGGAAATATAACTATCATCTTGTCAACAAGCCTTGCAATCTTTTTGATCCTCTTTTTTCTCCACGCCCATATTTGAGGGCTTATAAAGTATATAACCGGCACCCCTATTCTTTTAAGGAAACGGGCAAGAAAGAGATTAAATTCAGGATAGTCCACAAGGACAGCAACGTCAGGTCGTTTTATTGCGACAACGGTCTTTAGTTTCCGGTAGGCGATAAACACGCATGGAAGTCTTGAAAAAACCTCGGTCAGACCAACGATGGAGAGCCTTGACAGATCGTATACGGATTTAAGCCCCGCCTTCTCCATCTTTGTGCCACCGATGCCATATATATTTAAAGACGGGTCTATTTTAAGGATAGCCTTTATAAGCGCAGAGGCATGCATATCGCCGGAGGCCTCTCCTGCAACCATTAGAATCCTTCTGCCTTCTCCTGCCACATCGAGACCTCTTCCTGAATTTTTAGAGCCACCTCAAGCGCCCTTTTACCGTCAAGTCCTGTCACCGGGGGTGTATTCCTGGTTTTAACAGAGTGGAGAAAGGCCTTTATCTCTTCATACAATATGTCAATCTTCGCTAAATTAATATCATCAGACAATATGCAGGGGAAACCTTTCTTACCGGGAACCCTTTTGTAGAAGGCTATCTTTTGATTGGCATAATCTATTGAAATATAGGCATTCGGTTGAAATATCCTTATCTTTCTCGTATCCTTTGAAGATATCCTGCTTGCAGTCACATTGGCCACACAGCCGCTGTTAAAGGAAAGTCTTGCATTTGCGATATCGACGTTTTCTGATATCACAGGCACGCCCACAGCCTCAACGTTTACGGCAGACGCCTTAACAAGGCTAAGGATAATATCGATATCGTGTATCATAAGGTCAAGTATCACATCGACGTCCGTACCGCGGTCCTTAAAGTGCGCAAGACGGTGGGACTCAATAAACAAAGGTTTATCTATAGTATCCTTAAGGGCAATAACGGCGGGATTAAACCTCTCCAAATGTCCTATCTGAAGTATAGCGCCGTTTTTATCGGCTATTCTTATAAGTTCGTCCGCCTCCGTTAAGCTGCACGTCATCGGTTTTTCAAGAAGCACATCTATATTTCTTTCCAAAAAATCCCTGGCAATATTGAAATGATCCTTTGTCGGCGCCGCTATACTTACCCCTTCAACAAGGCCGAAAAGTTGCGAATAATCGTAAAAAGAGTTCGTTGAACACTCGCCGGCAACTTCATCAGCCCGCTTTTGATTAACATCAACAACACCTGCCAATTCAACATCAGGGATTTGAGCGTACTTTAAGGCATGAAATCTCCCGAGATAACCGACACCCACAACACCCATTCTTGCCTTATTATTTGAAGACTTCATGCTACCTCGTTATCCCGCGCTCAGAGGTGCTTATAAAATCAATAAGATGCCCAACATGGATTGAGTCCTTTGAAAGCGCCTCTTTTACATCACTTACAGCCTTTTTAACGGTTTTATTTGAACGGAAAAGCATCTTATACGCCCTTTCGAGGATATCGATCTCTTCCGTGCTGAAACCGTTTCTTGTAAGCCCTATCTTATTAAGGCCAAAGAGTTTTGCCCTGTTGCCCGCAACCGTACAATAAGGAAGCACATCTTTTGTAATGGCGGAAGCGCCTCCAATTATAGAGTACCTGCCGATCCTTACAAACTGATGTATGGCAACAAGTCCGCCTACAATGGCATAATCATCTATCTCAATGTGTCCTGCAAGGGTCGCCGCATTTGCAAGGACACAAAAATTTCCGACAGAGCAGTCATGGGCTATATGAACATAGGCCATAAGCAGATTATCGTCCCCTATTTCTGTTTTGCCCGTGCCTCCTGCCGTGCCTCTGTTTATGGTGACAAACTCCCGTATGATATTATTATTGCCGATAATGACTTTAGTTTTCTCGCCCATATATTTTTTATCCTGAGGAGGTGCACCAAGGGATGCAAACTGAAAGATATTGCAATCCTCTCCGATACCGGTGATGCCCTCTATCACTACATGAGGGCCTATCCTTGTTCCCTTACCAACCTTTACGTCTTCACCTATCACAGAGTATGCCCCAACCTCAACATTACCGGCGATCTCTGCCCCTGGATGAATGACCGCGGTGGGATGTATCCGGGTCTTAACCGATTGTATCATAGCATTAACACCTGTATATAATTATCTGTCTACTATAGAGGCCATCAACTCCGCTTCTGCAACAAGCTTATCCTCTACAAACGCCTCTGCCTTAAACGTCCAAATCGTTCTTCTGTTCTTAAGCACTTCGAGCACAAATCTTATCTGATCCCCCGGAATCACAGGCTGCCTGAACCTTGCCTTATCTATGCCCAAAAAATAAACTATCTTGTTTTCCACACCCGCAGATTTAAACGCAAGTATACCGCCCACCTGAGCCATAGCCTCTATAAGAAGGACACCCGGCATAATCGGACGATTGGGGAAATGTCCCTGAAAAAAACCCTCATTAAAGGTGACATTTTTTATCCCGACAATCCGTTTATTCTTTTCAAATTCAATAATCCTGTCAACAAGCAAAAATGGATAACGATGCGGAAGTATATTTAGTATCTCTTCGATCCTAATCATTTTTTCCACCTTTCATAGACATTTTTAAACACTTTCACTTAATCATAAAAAATCCAAACATCTATTTCTTTTTACACATCTTCTTTAACTGAGAAATCTCTTTTGTAAGTTCTTTTATCTTCCTCCTCATATCAGGCAATTTTGGAAGTATAGAATCCACCTTAAGTGAATCGTTGTGAGGAATACATGGATTACCGGAAAAAATTCCGCCCTTTGGAAGACTCCTTCTAACACCCGACTGACCGCCGACCATGCAGTCATCACCAATGCTTATGTGTCCTACAACGCCCACCTGTCCTGCAAGCGTAACCCTCTCTCCTATGCTTGCGCTGCCTGAGATACCCACCTGTGCAATAATGAGAGAATCCCTTCCAATCCGGACATTGTGGGCAATCTGAACAAGGTTATCCACCTTTGTCCCTTTGCCTATAACGGTTTCTCCCATGGTTGCCCTGTCAATGGCAACGCAGGCGCCAATCTCCACATCATCCTCAATCCTGACTATGCCGACCTGAGGTATCTTAACATGTTTATCGCCGTCCTTTACAAAACCGAACCCGTCGCTTCCTATAACTGCATTACAATGTATTATAACCCTTTCCCCTATTATACACCCTTCCCTTACAGACACATTGGAGTAGATCACCGTGTCTTCACCCACCTCTACGCCGTCGCCGATAAAGACTCCCGGGTACAAAACCGCCCTGTCATATATCCTTGCTCCGTCGCTTATATATACATTGGGATATATGGAGACATCTCTTCCGATATCTGCCGCAGAAGATATAAATGCAGTTGGCGCAACGCCTGATTTTACACTACGGCCGTTGTTGAAATAATCAAGCAGCTTTGCAAAGGCAAGATAGGGGTTTGATGTTACAATGGTCGGCTTGTCTTTGACAGCGACAGATGCAATAACAGCCGATGCCCGTGTAAAAGACAGCTTTGAGGCATACCTTGCATTTGCAAGAAAGGTTATCTCACCTTCACCTGCTTCGTCTATACCTGCAATCCCGCTAATAAGCGTGGAAGCATCCCCTGCAACACTGCCTCCGACAAACTCTGCAAGCCTTTCAAGCCTTTCTTCCACAATACGATCCTTCCCGCATCATATATATTTTCACCTGAAAATCCCCTTCTGCCAGATTTTCATTTCCTTTGTGCCGAAAAGTCGGCATGAACATTTCATCATAATTTACACTACTTTTTAACCGCCTTATACCTCTCATCGTATTTCTTTAAAATAACTTCCGTTATGTCATCTTCCTCAGGGGCATATATTATGCCGCCTTCAAGTTTTTCAAAAACATACGTGTATCCATTTTCTTTGGCATAGTCCTGCACTATAACCCTTAATTCATTTATTATCTCCTTTGTCAACTCAGACTCTCTTTTTCTTAGACCATTTTCAGAGTCCGAAACAAGTTTTTGAAACTCCCGTCCCTTCTGTATAAGCTCTTTTTCCTTTTCTTTCTTGACCTCGTCTTTGAGCACGGCAGATTGCTTGTCAAGTTCTTCTTTAAGTTTATTAAGTTCCTTCTGCCTGTTGGAAAGTTCCTTACGTTTTTCCTGCACCTCTTTTGAAAATTTCTCTTTTGCCGCTTTTCCGGCCTCAGACATATCAAGGGCCTTTTGCAGATTCACATAACCGATCTTAAACTTTTTTGAAGCGCCCCACGCACCTGTTGAAAGAGATAACAAACAAAAAAACACCGTAAAAAACTGAATACCCCTTTTTAAATAAACTTTATTATTAGCAAACATTATATGTATCCTCCTTCTATGCACTCTTAACCTTTATTCTTATATATAAAATCTCTATAAACGTTTCTTTATTACAACGAACCGCCGATTGAAAATTCAAACTGATTAGCCTTTTCATCCTCCTTCCTGTTGAGATTAAAACCCCACTCGAGCCGTAACAACCCCATAGGGGAAAGCCATCTTATCCCAAAACCCGCCCCGTATCTGACATCCCCAAGATCAAAATCACCGACATCGTAGGTATTGCCGGCGTCAAAAAACATAAGCCCCTTAACCTTTTGTTTCTCTATAATCGGGAAGATATATTCAAGATTAAGCACCCACTCCTTATCACCGCCTATTACCTCATCGGTGCCGGGGTCTTTAGGGCCTATAGACCTTGTCTCAAAACCCCTTATAGTGTTTATACCTCCAAGAAAGAACCTTTCATAAATAGGTATCGGCCTGTTGCCAAATCCATGAATATAACCAAGTCTTCCCTTCAGGTGAACTGTGGTCTTCCATGGCATAGGAAAATATTTGCCTGCCTCCAGTTTATATTTAACAAAGTTATTGTCGCCGCCGAGAAAACCACCTGCAAACTCAAGGGAAAAACTCTCAAGCGAGCCTTCCGTAGGATCAAAAAAACTGTTTAATGTATCCCTTTTTATAACATTCAACACACTGCTCTCAAGGCGGTTTCCCTCCTGGTCTTTGATAAGTATTGAGGCATCCGGTGCCACATCATTGACCTTTACCTTCTGCAATGTATATGTAAACGAGTAACGGGTGTCCTTAAACACCTCAAAACCAAGTCTTACATCCCCGCCGTTGCTGAATCTGCTGAAACTTGGAAAATCCCTGTCCGTTCTAAAAAGGTCGAACCCTGCGGAGATATGACGGTCAAAAAGCCATGGCTCGGTAAAACTTATATTATACCTCTTGCTTGAACTGCTGATAGTGCCTTCTGCGCGCAGCTTTCTGCCGGTGCCGAAAAGGTTGTTTTGAGAGATTGAGAGACTTGCAATAAAATTATCGACAGAGCTATATCCTGCCCCTATGGAAAAAGCCCCTGTGGGTCTCTCTTTAACATCCACCTTTAAGAGCATCTTATCCTTGGCGCTCCCTTGCTGAGATGTGATCTTTACATCATCAAAGTACCCCAGACGGTTAAGGTTCCTTCTGCTTCTCCTTAATTTAGTAGAAGAGTAAAGTTCCCCTTCGGATATTTCAAGTTCCCTTCTTATAACCTTATCCCTTGTCTTTACATTTCCATTAATATCGATCCTCTCAAGCCTTACCTTGTCGCCCTGGTCTATATCGAAAGTGATATTAACAATCTTACTCTCATCTTTCACCTCGGTAACAGGATGGACATCAACAAAGGCATAACCTTCATCCGCATACAGATCGGTTAGTTTCGAAATGTCTCTTCCAAGAACGGAACGACTGAAGACCTTGTCCGGCGCGGTTTCTATAATCTCCATAAGTTCCATCCTTGTCTTAAGCATATCCCCTTTAATATCAACCTTGCCTACCCTGTACCGATCCCCTTCCTTTATATTAACCGTTATAAAAAGCCATTTTTTGTCCTCACTAATCTGAATATGCGGGGACATAACATCCGCTTTAATATATCCTTCATCAAAATACTTTCCGAGTATGATGTTAAGGTCATTGTCAAAAACAAAATCATCAAATATACCGCTCCTTGTAATAAAGGATAAGATGGAAGCCTCTTTAGTCCTTATAGCGCTTTTAAGTTCCTTATCCGTAAAAACGGTATTCCCTATAAAATCTATCGACTTAATCTTTACTTTCCTGCCTTCCTTTATTGAAAAAACAACCTTGGTATCATCGCCTGAAGGGACAAGCCTGTAATTGACCCTGGCAAGATAAAAGCCGTCTCTGGCATAGAGAACCTTTATCCTCTCCGTATCCTGTTTAAGCACACTCCTTTTGAGGATGGTGTTGGGTTTGGCGGTTATAACCTCCCGGATCTTATCCTTCTTGATCTCCTTGTTCCCTTCGATTTCAATCTCTCTTATCTTTGGCTTTTCCTTTACAATAAATGTGACCTCTTTACCTATCACAGTGTCTTCAAGATCAACAATGATATCTGAAAAAAATCCCATATTGTATATAGACTTAATGTCTTCACGTATCTGTTCTTTTGACAAAGGTCCTCCAACCTTTGTCTTTATCTTGGAAAGAATAGCGCTTGAATCCACCTTTACATTGCCTGAAATAACAACCTTGCCGATAACTTCTCTATTCTCAACAAATTCCTTCCCTATATTCAACGCATCTTTAAGCGCTATCTTCCTCACCTCTGAAGTAAGTGAGGATAGTTTCTTAAGCAGCCTATTGACGTTACTGTCCTCAATATATGCAAGTCCCGCAATGCTTCCGAGAGATACATTGAGAACCTTTATATCAAGACTTAAACTTGAACCTATCTTTGTAATGCTGCCTGTAACAACAAAATCAGTTTTTTCTTTAACTCCAATAGAAAAGGCCTCATCCTCGGTGAATGTTTCTTTACCCCTTTCCGATACTATTCGATTTAAAACCTTTCCATCAACAACTTTAAGTTCAGACAACCCGTCAAGTTGCGTAGCCAGGCTATCAAGGACACGTACCCTTACCTTCGAAATATCCTCCAAACTGTGGATCTCAAAAGGAAGAACAATAACCTTTAAAGGGGCTTTAGAAGCAGCCGGCAACACCTTAACAAACAATACGAAAAAAAACAGAATAAAAAACAAAATCGATCTGATTTTGAAGATCCCCACCGCTTGCGGCGGGGAATATTCGAAATGAAAGGTGCCATCAATCATTATATTCGCTCGTTTACCCTGTGGCAAGCCACAGAAACTGCGCGCTCGCTTTGCATTTTCAAAATATATTACCTTCTATCCTCGAATTATCCCCATCAACATGCAAGATTAGCTTTGTAATTTATCAACCCAATATAAAAATGTAAACCATAAATTGTCACCCAAATCCCGCGATAGCGGGATTTGAAATTACAGAATATCTTCAGCATAAAGCTACAAATCTTCCAATATCACACCGTCCGCAATACGCACCGTTCTGCCTGACTTTTTTGCCAAATCCTCGTTATGGGTAACCAGCATCATTGTAAGCCCTTCTTTATTCAACCCCTCAAGAAGGCTGAAGATATCATCCCCGGTGCGGGCATCAAGATTTCCGGTAGGCTCATCTGCAAAGAGTATCTTTGGGGATAAAACAAGCGCCCTTGCAATAGCCACCCTTTGCTGCTCTCCGCCTGAGAGTTCTCCGGGGCGCTGCAAAAGCCTCTTGGACAGTCCGACCTGTTCAAGCACGGACTCGGCCATAGTTTCGGCCTCCGCCTTATTAAGTCCCGCAATCAAACACGGCATCATAACATTTTCCAATGCGCTGAACTCAGAGAGGATATGGTAAAACTGAAAAACAAAACCTATCTCTCTGTTCCTGTAGTAAGAACGCCTCTCTTCATTCCATCCATACAACGAATCATCCATATAAAGGACATCGCCTTTATCAGGGGCGTCAAGCCCGCCCAATATGTGGAGGAGAGAACTCTTCCCCGCACCGGACGCGCCCACAACTGTAATAAAGTCTCCCTGATGCACATTTAAGGAAACACCCTTCAGAACCTCAATTTCACCAAAGCTCCTGTAAAGATTGTCTGCTCTGAGGATAGCTCTGTCAACACTCATTCGTATCTTATCGCCTCTATCACATTAAGCCTTGACGCCTTCCATGAAGGATATATGGTTGCAAGAAAACTTATAAGAAGAGACGCCAATGCTACAATGAGAAAGATATACGGGTCCATAACAACCGGAAGGGAATCGATATAGTAGATATCCTTGGGAAGCTTTATGAAGTGGTATTTTGACAGGAGCATATTTGCCGCAAATGCCCCGAATATACCAAGCAAAGTCCCCACACTTCCAATGATCAGGCCTTCTGTAATAAATATCTTCATAATCCCCTTTTTTCTTGCGCCCATCGACATCAGTACGGCTATCTCTTTTGATTTCTCCATTACAACCATTATAAGGGTTCCTACAATGTTAAAGGCTGCAACAAGTATAATGAGAGTAAGTATAACAAACATGGTTATACGTTCCAACTTGAGAGCTGAAAAAAGATTTCTATTTAGCTCCATCCAGTCCTTAACAATATACAGCCCTCCAAACCTTGACCTGAGCATAGAAGAGATGTTCCCGCCAACCTCTTTTGCCCTGAATATATCAGCCACCTTAACCTCGATACCTGTTGCGCCACCCTCCATCCCCAAAAAACTCCGGGCGCTCTCAAGGGAGATAAATGCAAGATTTGAATCATACTCATACATACCGAAACGAAAAATGCCTACCACCCTGAAACCCACCTTTAAAGGAACGAGCCCATAGGGCGTTTGAGTCCCCATTGGTGAAACAACATCTATTATATCCCCTGATTCAACATTGAGCGTATCCGCAAGCTCACTCCCGATTATAATGCCCGGCACCTCATCATCCTTTTCCTCTTTTAAATCCTTAATACTGCCTTTTATAATATGCTTAGGCAAAACGGTAACGTCGCCAACGGTATCTACGTCTATACCCTTTAATACCACGCCGCTTGCCTTCCTCTGAGAGGTAAGCATAACCTGGGAGTAAACAAAGGGGCTTACGCCTTTGACATCCGGGGCATGTCTTATATCTTCCATAATCCTTTTATAATCCTTTATTTCTCCGCCCAGCTTAAACACAACAAGGTGAGCGTTGGCCCCCAATATCTTGTCACGCATATCCTTTTCAAAACCCTTCATAACGGAAAGGACAACAATCAGCGCCATAACTCCAAGCATAACACCGAATATGGAAATAAGCGTTATAACGGATATAAACTTCTCTTTCCTTTTTGACTTGAAGTGCCTAAGGGCTATAAAGAACTCGTAAGACATATACCTTTACCTCTTCTCGGCTCTTAAAAGAGGAAAGAATATAACCTCCCTTATAGAAGGCGAATCTGTAAGGAGCATGACAAGCCTGTCTATCCCAATGCCCTCTCCTGCCGCAGGGGGCATGCCGTATTCAAGCGCCTTTAAGAAATCATGATCCATAGAAGCGCCCTCTTCCCTGCCTTCCACCTGTTTTTCAAATCTCTCTCTCTGGTCTATGGGATCGGTAAGTTCCGAGAATGCATTGGCCATCTCCCGTCCATATATAAAAAGCTCAAAACGATCGGTTACGGACGGATCCTTTTCATTCCTCCTCGAAAGCGGAGAAACCTCAACAGGATACATAGTCACAAAG
>JALXFI010000413.1 GCA_027069035.1 bacterium | reverse complement strand
CGCTGGGTTGCCTTTAGAAGTATGCTCGAATTTTTGGGCATAGATTTAAAGAGGCTTCATTTTTCATGGGTGTCCGCATCGGAAGCAGGCAAATGGGTAGAGCTTATAAACAGTATAACAGAGACCGTAAGGAAACTTGGGCCGTTTAACGAGTACAGGAATATACAGGATTTATAAATTAAGGTTTAATAATAGGATGTAAGATAGGGATGTGGAGATTATAGCGAGATGTAAGGGGTTGAGTAGTGCGGTGCTTTCACTTGAACCCTTGAATCCTCGAATCCTTGAACCCTATTTCAGGTTTAAATACATACAAAAAGGTCATAGAACAGCATGGAAATGTTTCTTCTGTGACTTTACCGTCAAGGATATTTTAGGATGAAAAACAGGGAAAAATTGCTAAGGGATAAGTCAAGGGAACTTCTTGAAAAAAAAGAGGTCGATTTTATTATAGGCTACGTTTGGGGCAGGGATAAAAAACGTGTCTGTCCTGCATTCATAAAAAGCGTAGAAGAGGTTGAAAACCTTGTATGGAATCCCATGTGTGTAAATAATCTGACCCTTTATTATACAAGAAAGTATTCGGATGTGCGCGCTATGGGCAGGCCGGCTATTGTTGTTAAGGGATGCGATGCAAGGTGTATAAACGTCCTTATTCAGGAAGGCCAGCTTAAAAGAGAGGATGTGATTCTGCTTGCCA
The DNA here is from genome assembly GCA_027069035.1 of bacterium. Classification (GTDB taxonomy): domain Bacteria; phylum Desulfobacterota; class GWC2-55-46; order S146-80; family JALXFI01; genus JALXFI01. The sequence continues at coordinate 2,824 of JALXFI010000413.1, read as the reverse complement.
TGCCGTGTGAAGGCGTTGCATACAGGCAGGAGCTCTATAAAGGGGAGCTTACAATCGAAAATGCCTCGCCAAAGTGCGCGGTCTGTGATGTAAACAACCCGCCTCTATATGACTATGTTGTCGGAGAAAAAGTGGATGGGAACACGCTTAAGGCATCAAAGTCGATATATGATGAGATTGGCAAACTTGATGAAACCTCGCAAAAGGATAAATGGGATTTCTGGGCAGGCCATTTCAAGAGGTGTATCCGGTGTTATGCATGCAGACAGGTATGTCCGCTCTGTTACTGCGAAAGGTGTATCGCGGACAAGAACTCGCCTCAATGGATCGACACAAGCAGGTCGTTACAAAGTAATTTTGCATGGAATATGGTGCGCGCCTTTCATCTTGTGGGAAGGTGCACATTCTGCGGTGAGTGCGACAGGGCATGCCCGGTTGATATCCCTTTGAACCTGCTTAACCAGAAGCTTTCTCTGACGGTTAAGGAAAACTTTGAATACAGGGCAGGTTACGATGGCGAAGGACATCCGCCGCTTATAGTCTTCAGCCCTGATGACAAGGAAAATTTTATTAAATAAATCTTTTTAAGAGATTATGAAGGATAATTTGATACTGAAAAAAGAAGCGCTTCAAAAACTTATAGACGATCTTTTAAAGGACGGCGTCAGGGTTGTAGCGCCTGTGCGTGCAGGGAGGTTGGTTGAGTATGCGCCTATAAAAAACCATTCAGAGATGGTGCGGGACTATATTAACCCCAGAAATGCCTTTAAGGAGTTCCTCTTTCCGCAGACAGAGCCTATTGCAGAGTACAGGGCGCTTAAAAAAGGGGTTGAGCTGGACGGGGTTTTGCCAAAGGCTCTATCCACAGTGGTCATCGGGTCCCGTCCATGCGATGCCGCATGTACGGCATCTCTGAGGTCTGTCTTTACATGGGGCGCAGATGATGACCCTGAAAGGTACAGCGATGATTTTTTTACAAAACGGGACACTCAGACAACTGTGATAAGCATTGCATGCCTTAAGGGTGATGAAGATTGTTTTTGCACAACTGTGGGCATAAGGCCTGACGGTGAAGATGGAAGCGACATACTTCTTAAAGAGACCGTAAAAGACAACTTTATGGTTTTCCCATCCACGGATAAAGGCAAAGATTTTATAAAGGCCAACAAAAAGTTCTTTGTAAACGGCGGGGAAGACCTCAAAGAGATCGAGTATCCTCAGGTAATAAAAGGTATAGAGGTTGATGCCGTAAAGAGGAGGCTTAAAAAAACCGATATTTTTGACGATCCGGTCTGGGAGGCGCTGGCCGGAAAGTGCATAGGGTGCGGAGCATGTACGTTCAGTTGTCCTACCTGCCACTGTTTTGATATTGTGGATGAACTCTCAGGTTATGAGGGGCGCAGGCAGAAAAACTGGGACGCATGTCAGTTGGAATACTTTACACTTCATGCAAGCGGCCATAATCCGAGAAACATTCAGCCGAAGAGATGGAGAAACAGGTTTTTATGTAAATTCCATATATACCCGACAAAGTTTTCTTCAACAGGGTGTGTGGGATGCGGAAGATGCATACGGGTTTGCCCTGTCGGGCTTGATATAACAGAGGTTATGGAAGAATTAAGCGCGGACACCAAATAAGAGTTATGAGAAAAAAATGATAAATATAGAAAAATTTAGACACATAGCGATTATTGTTAGAGATTTACAGAAGATGATTGAATTTTACACTCATACTTTAGGATTCAACATAAAAAGAACTTTTGAGATTGAATCAGATGATTTCGGAAAAGGTGTGAACATCCCTGACGCGAAAGCAAAAGGAACTCACCTTATACACCCAAATTCAAATATAGAAATAGAATTATTTGAATTTATAAACAATTCTACCCCTAACAACACCCCTTCTATAGCTAATGCTCCGGGGTACAGACATATTGCCTTCATTGTTGATGATTTAGAACAAAGTTATAAAATATTAGAAGAAAAAGGTATGGAATTTTTCTCCGAACCTATCACAGTTAAAGAACCTAAAGAGGTAGCGGGTTTTAAGTTTGTTTACTTCAAAGATCCCGAAGGAAATATAATTGAATTGAATAAATTACCAGAAAATGAATAAAACCTTATAACAACTTCATCCGGCGGATTTTGCCTCCGGCAAAACCGCTGATGTTGGCGATCAAAAAAAGGAGTTTTCCATTTTGGGCAATATATATCTTCCACATTTAATGGTCATTCAGGACGTTATAGAGGAGACTGCCGACACAAAGACGCTTAAGCTCCATTTTAAGGACGAAAAACTAAGGGAGAGTTTTACTTTTAAAGCCGGCCAGTTTGGTGAATACTCGGTGTTCGGCGCAGGCGAGTCAACATTCTGCATAGCCTCGTCTCCCACAAGAAAGGGTTATATAGAGTGCTGTTTCAGGAGGGTCGGAAGGGTTACCTCAGCCCTTGCAGACCTTGATGTCGGCGATATGATAGGTTTTAGGGGCCCATACGGCAACTCTTTCCCGATCGGTGAGATGAAGGGAAAGGACATTGTCTTTGTCGGCGGCGGCATTGCGCTGCCTCCTCTGCGGTCGCTTATATGGAATTGTCTTGATCTTAGAGAAGATTTTGGCGATATCACCGTTGTATACGGGGCAAGGAGTGTTGGAGACCTTGTTTATAAAAGGGAGCTTGCCCATTGGGAGGAGAGAAGGGATATAAATCTTATTAAGGCCGTTGACCCGGGGGGAGAGACCGCAGAGTGGGACGGCAAGGTGGGTTTTGTCCCGACGGTGCTTAAAGAGGCCTCGCCAAGGCCTGAAAATACCGTTGTTGTAAC
>JALXFI010000412.1 GCA_027069035.1 bacterium | reverse complement strand
ATCAAAGGGTATGGAAAGCATGTTGAGCGCTTTGAGTTTTTTAGGAAGGGAAAGACTTATTTCAGAATCGCAGGTGTTGTAAGGTCTGCCGACGATGATTATCGCTTTTTCTCCTTTTTTAAGATTATCCAGGACCTCTTTGCCGCGGGAAACAAGTTGCTTTTTAAAGTCAAAATAGATATCAAGCGCTTTATCCAAGGCATCAATCGATTTTTTCTTCCTCTTGCCAAGAAGTCTGCCAAGCTCTGCAAAGTTCTTTACGGTTTGGTTTCTTTCTCTAAACGAGATAGGAGGTGCTATTACCTTTATATTAGATACACTGAAATCATGAGTTGATTCTGCCAGATAAGGCATTGCCTGGACATACGGGCAGTGATACGTATAGTTATGTCCCGGTTTGGCAGGCGGAAGATCTATAATGCTTGGGATAAAAATCGTTTTTATCCCCCGCTCAACAAGGTTTTCAATATGTCCGTGTGATACCTTGATGGGGAAGCAGGTCTCTGTTACGACCTTTTCCACTCCTGCCCTTATTGTCTTTTTGTTTGTGGGATGGGAAAGCACCACCTTGTAACCCAAATCATTGAAAAAGGCCTTCCAGAACGGTAGCAGTTCATACATATAGAGTATCCTTGGAATGCCGATGACAGGGGCGTCATCAGGAAGGGGTTTCTCCTTATAGACAGTCTGTAGCAAATGCACCCTTTCTGCAAAAAGGTCGGGTATATGAGTATCTGTCTTTTTACTGCCCTTTACATCGTATTTTTCGCACCTGCTTCCATAGTAAAGAGGGGATTCTCCTTCAACCTTTACCTCCCTTACCTCGCACAGATTAGAACAATCTTTACATTCAAAGGATTTTATCTTATAGCGTTTCTTGCTTAGGTCAAAGCCTTTAAAATTTGATGGAATATCCGGTTTTTTCTCAACCATTGATAGAATGGCAGACCCTATGGCGCCCGTTACCTCATGGTGTTCCGGTACGAAGACAGGCTTTCCAAGGACTTTTTCAAATGCTGCGACAACAGACAGGTTTGCCGCTGTCCCCCCCTGAAAAAAGATATGACTGCCGATCCTGCGTTCCCCTACAACCCTGTTTAAATAATTATAGACGATTGAATAACTGAGCCCCGCAACAAGCTCATCCTTTGAAGCGCCGCTTTGCTGGTGGTGAACAAGGTCGGACTCTATAAAGACAGTGCATTTTTCACCCATGGATGCAGGGTTTTTACTGCTGAGCGCAAGCTCGCTGAATTCCCCTTTAATCGATATGCCAAGACGTTCCGCCTGTTCTTCAAGAAACGACCCTGTGCCGGCCGCACATACCTTGTTCATCTCAAAGTCAACAACAATGCCGTTGTCTATACTTATATACTTTGAATCCTGTCCGCCGATCTCGAATATGGTGTCAACTTGCGGGTCTATATGAATAGCGCCCGTGGCCTGTGCGGTTATCTCGTTTCTTACAACATCGGCTCCAACAAAATCACCGATAAGATAACGTCCTGAACCGGTCACACCAACGCCGATAACATCTACCGTATCTAAGACCTCTTCACCTATCTCGGCAAGACCTTTTTTTACAGCCTCTATCGGCCTGCCGGCGGTCATCAGGTACCTCTTTGTTATAAGGTTTCTCTTTTCATCTATAAGAACAAGGTTTGTGCTTACGGAACCCACATCTATCCCAAGATATGTCTTTATTTTATCCTTTGTTATGCGGGTATGACCATTCTTATTATAAGAAGGATGGTTTTTTGGCTTGATAAGCGGAGCCAGTCCCTTGACCTTTTCCCTTTCGGTGTTAAGATGTTTTTTAAGTCCGTCAAGAGACGCAAATTGACATGTCTCTTTTTCCATTGAAAGGAGAACGGAGCCTATTGCACCCGTTGAAGCAAAGTATTTTGGAACAATAAAGTCTTTCTCTTCAAGTTGAAGCACCTCTCTGAACGCCCTTCTTACACCTAAGTTTGCGGCAACTCCACCCTGAAACGATACCGGTTTTAAGAATTTCTTGCCCTTGCCGATGCTGCTTTTAAAGTTTCTCGCAACCGCAAAGCAGAGCCCTGCGACTATATCATAATCAGGGGTTGCTATCTGCTGAAGGTGTATCATATCGCTTTTTGCAAATACACTGCATCTTCCGGCAACCCTCGGGGGGCTCTTTGATTTAAGCGCCGCTTTTCCAAATTCTTCTATGGTAAAACCGAGCCGTGTTGCCTGCTGGTCTAAAAATGAACCCGTACCTGCCGCACAGACAGAGTTTAATGATATGTCTTCTATTTTAAGTGTCCTGGTGGTTTTGTCTTCGTTTAAGAGTATGAGTTTGGCGTCTTCGCCGCCCATCTCTATTATTGTCCTTATCTCCGGGTGCAGGAATTCAATTGCCTTTGCCTGTGAGATAATCTCGTTTGTAAAGGCGCCTCCCAGGAGCTTTGCAAGTAGTTTTCCCCCTGTCCCTGTTGTGGAGAGTCCCTTTATTTTTTCAGCCGGGTATTTTTTTAATATCTCTTGTAAAAGAATGTAGGTTTTTTTAAGTGGTTCTCCGTTGGTTCTTATATAATGTTCCTCAAGTATAACACCGTCCGAATTCATTACTACGGTATCGAGGCTGACAGAACCTACGTCTATGCCTATGAATAGGTCGCTTTTTTGATAGTAATTGTTTAAAGGGTGAGTTTTGTTCACTATACACCTCCGATGTGTATATAAATTATTTTAGGGAGATCAAAAAAATCAAGGTGAATATAAGGTAAATATTATAAACTTTTAATGCCGTTTGTCAAAGGTTATTAACCCCGGGGACACCCCCCATATTTTTATACTGTGATACTGTGCCGTTTTAATAACTAAGTGACAACTAATACCCAAAAACAGAGATAAGTTTTTGGGTAATAACTTATACTTTACTTTATCGCATGCTATATCTAAAAACAAGTTTTTAGACAGCCTCAATATTCATAAAAGGCTAAACATGACTGCTGACTCACACATTGTGGCGGCGCATTAAAAAACATGGGGGTTGTCCCCGGGGTTAATGGCTTGACTTTGGGGGAGAATTTGTATACTGTATACAATAAACAATTGAATATAATTATTATGGAAAATAGATTTATCAGTTTAGAAAAACATCAGACCTTAAGGCAGAGGATAGTTGATTATCTCAAAGAGTCTATTGTAATGGGGGATTTGCCCCCGGGAGAAAAGATTGCAGAGCCTGAACTGGCCGAAAGGTTTGGTATAAGCAGAACGCCCATCCGCGAGGCCTTTAGACAGCTTGAATCCGAGGGGTTTTTGACGGTTGTGCCACGCAAAGGCGCAACTGTAAGTCCGATTACGGATAAGGATGTAAGGGAGTTTTACGCAATAAAAAGTCTTTTGGAAGGGTACGCAGCGCGGATTGCATCTGCTGTAATGGAAGACAGCGATATCAAACAGATGGAGGATTTGAATCTTCAGATGAAGGTCTTTGCGGAAAGAAATGACGTAAAGAGTTTTTTTAGACTTGACAACCGGTTTCACGAT
>JALXFI010000411.1 GCA_027069035.1 bacterium | reverse complement strand
CTGCCGTAAAGAACCGGTAGAGTACACCCCTGTATGGCTTATGCGTCAGGCAGGCAGGTATCTTAAGGAGTACCGCGCCATACGAAAGAAATACGACTTTCTTACAATGTGCAAGACGCCGGAGCTTGCCGCAGAGGTGACTCTGCAGCCTGTTGATATAGTGGGGGTCGATGCCGCCATAATATTTGCAGATATACTCCTGCCGTTGGAAGGTATGGGCATTAACCTTGAATTTGCAAAGAATGAAGGCCCTGTCATACACAACCCCGTAAGGACAAGGGCGGACGTAGAGGCGCTTAGGGTAATTGAGCCAGAAGAGGATGTCCCTTTTGTAATTGAAGCTATCAAGATAGTAAAAAGGGAGCTTAATAATCGCGTTCCATTAATAGGTTTTTCCGGAGCGCCGTTTACTCTTGCAAGTTACATAATAGAAGGCGGCCATTCAAGAAACTACGTTGAGACAAAAGGCCTGATGCATAATGACCCCGATTCATGGCATCTGCTTATGGATAAGACTGCGGATGTTGTTATAAAGTATCTAAACGCCCAGATAGACGGAGGCGCACAGGTGGTACAGCTCTTCGACAGTTGGGTCGGGTGTCTCTCGCCAAGCGATTACAAAAACTTTGTTCTGCCCCACTCTAAAAAGATAATACAGAACATAAAAGAGGGAATCCCGGTTATACACTTCGGTACTAACTCCTCTACTATCTTAAAACTGATGAAAGAGGCAGGCGGAGATGTAATAGGCCTTGACTGGCGGGTAGAGCTTGATGAGGCATGGAGCCGTCTTGGTTATGATGTCGCAGTACAGGGCAATCTCGACCCTGTCATGCTCTTTGCGCCACACGATGAGATAAAAAAGGCCGTAAAGGAGATTCTAAAAGCCGCAGGCGGCAGGCCCGGGCATATCTTCAATCTTGGCCATGGTATACTGCCTCAAACATCCGTAGAAACTGCAAGGGCGCTTATAGATATGGTCCATGAACTGAGCGGCAGGGCATAAACAAGAATGGCGGATAATGCACAAAACAAAGCCCCTTACAGTTCTTTTGGGGTCATACTCCTTGCATTCGGAGGGCCTAACTGCCTTTACTGCATCAAACCGTTCCTAAAGTCCGTTATGCCCCCCGGGCGTCCTGTAACAAAAGAGCAGGTGGAAAACGCCGTCAGGCGGTACAGGCTTATCGGCGGAGGCTCTCCCCTCCTTGCAATCACGCAAAAACAGGCCGCCGCTTTAAACGAGAAACTGGCCGAGAAATTTAACGGTTTAAGGGTCTATGTAGGGATGAGGCACTGGCACCCCTTTATCAAAGACACCCTTGAAGATATGGTAAATGATGGCATTTCAAAGGCGGTTGCGGTCAGCATGGCGCCGCATAATTCAAAGGCAAGCACGGGTGGATACAAAGCCGCTGTAAATAAGGCACTTGATGAGTTAGGCGACTCTATTAAGGTAGAGTTTGTAAAATCGTGGCACAATAATCCGTATTTTATTGAGGCGGTCTCTACAAAGATAAGAGATGGCCTGTCACAGTTTCCGGAAGAGAGAAGAAGAGATGTCCACATTATATTCAGCGCCCACAGCCTACCCGAGATAATGGTTCAAAACGACCCCTATGTGGAAGAGATAAATGAAACTATACAAGCCGTTATAGATAACGTTGGACAAAAAAACTGGAGTCTTGCCTATCAGAGCAAGGGCGGGGGTAAATTAAAGTGGCTCGGACCGGAGGCGGATGCCGTTCTTGAAGAGCTTTCAAGAAACGGAGCAAAAGATATATTGTTTGTGCCTGTGGGTTTTGTGTCCGATCACGTAGAAACCCTTTACGACATAGACATACTATGCAAAGATAAGGCTCAGGGGCTTGGGCTCAATTTTAAGAGAACAGAGTCTTTAAATGATTCTAAAGAGTTTATAGATGGACTTTGTAAAGTGGTCTCCGAACATATAGAAAAGATGATGGGTGAAAATTGAAGCATATTGTTATAATAGGCGGAGGCATAACAGGCCTTTCAACCGCATACTTTCTTAAGGAAGAGGCAAAAAAAAGAGGTTTGGATATAAGCTATACCCTGATAGAGAAGAGGGAGAGACTGGGCGGGAATATACGCACCGAAAAGGTTGACGGATTTGTTGTCGAAGGCGGCCCCGACTGCTTCCTCTCCGAAAAACCATGGGCTCTCAATCTATGCAATAAACTTAAGCTTCAGGATCAACTGCTCCCCACAAATAAAAACTCAAAGACCTTTGTGCTTTGGAAGAAAAGGCTGCATCCTCTGCCCGAAGGTTTTATCCTGATGATACCAACAAAGATAACACCTTTCATCTTTAACGGGCTCTTTACCATCAGGGGGAAACTCAGGATGGCCTTTGATCTCTTTCTGCCAAGAGGAGAGGCGGGCAAGGACGAAAGCCTTGCGTCTTTTGTAAGGCGCCGATTGGGGCAGGAGGCTCTTGATAAGATCGCAGAACCGCTGGTTGCAGGCGTACACGCAGGAGACCCTGAAACCATGAGCTTAAAAAGCTGCTTTCCCAAATTCCTTGATATGGAACAGGAGCACGGCAGTCTTATCATAGGGATGTTAAAGAGGCGGTCTATGATGAAAAAGGCGACAGCAGGGGCTTCCAAGACACAAAACAGCCCGAAAAGAACCATGTTCATGTCATTAAAGGACGGCCTTACAGACCTTACCAATGCCATAATCAACAGACTTGACAAGGACTCCCTCATAACAGGCAAAAAAGTTGAATCAATCGAAAAGACAGAGGGTTCTTCTTACAAAGTACAAATTGAAGGAGAAAAGCCCATAACCGCAGACGGTGTAATACTTGCCGCACCTGCCTATGCAAGCGCAAGGTTGACACAACTTATCGATCCTGAACTTTCAGAGTCCCTTAACGGGATACCATATGTGTCCACGGCCACCATATCACTGGCATACAAAACAGGTGACATCAAAGAACCCCTTAAAGGTTTTGGATTTGTTGTGCCAAGGAAGGAAAAAAGACGCATCATGGCCGCCACATGGACATCGCTTAAGTTTGCGAACCGTTGTCCCGAAGGATCCGTCCTGATACGGTGTTTTGTAGGAGGAAGCAAGAATGAAGAGATCCTCGCCCTTGATGACGAAGAACTGGTAACAATAGTTAAAGAAGAACTTAAAGATATTGTGGGAATAGAGGCAAAACCATTATTTTTCAGGGTTTTCAGATGGAATAGATCCATGCCGCAGTATGTCCTGGGACACAGTGAGCGCGTAGAGTGGATCAAAAAAAGACTGGACAACCATCCAGGACTTTTACTTGCAGGAGGCGCCTACAGCGGCATCGGCATAAGCGACTGCATACACAGCGGTGAACTCGCATCACAGGAGATACTGGAGCTTCTGTATGAAAAGAAAGATACAGAATAAACTTGCTGTGTTATAATGTTTCTTTAAGGGAACTTGCCCCTTATAGATTGCCACGCTCTTTATAAGGAGAGTTTTTATATGAAAAATAATCTGATATTTGTTGCAGTTA
>JALXFI010000410.1:707-3535 GCA_027069035.1 bacterium | reverse complement strand
GCATTATTGTAATCTCCTATAATTTTTAAACTTTCTGCAAGTTGCAATTTTTCATAGTCTGTTTTATTTTCAATTGAATTTAATATTTTAATATTTCTTTTATGCTTTTTTACGGTTAATTCGCTTCAGATTGTGCCGAGCGATGAAGGGTTGAAGGTAATAGATGTATTTCTTAAGGGCGGGAGATCGGGAGCGGAAGATGTCGGTAAAGTTGAGAGAAAGGCGATGATTCTGCCACCCCATACGCCTGTAACAAAAGGGGAGGTGTCCTTAGAACATGATGATAATCTTAATATAACCCGTCCCATAGAAAGGCCGGTAAATATCGGGATGAAAGCACATGTTAAAAAGATAAAAGCAGCAAAACAGGCAGAGACTATAAAGATGAAAGACACGGCTAAACAGGACGCTGCGGGGTTGTTTAGAGAGACCGAACCCGTGGCGTCCCGGAAAATCCATTCAAAGATATCTGTTGTAAAGGAAAAAGACGGCCCGGTGAACTACCCTGCGCTCTTTGCGCAGGGTAGTTCACCGGGAGAGACAAAAGGTCATGGTGCGGATGTAAAATATACTGAGACTCTGCCGGTTCAATATAAGGCCGGGGTTGACGGGATAACGGCAAAGAGGGACAGACAGGCCCGCAGATTTAGAGAGATGGTTTTCGGCAGGATAGAAATGACAAAGATATACCCTGAGATAGCGAGGAAAAGGGGAATTGAGGGGAGTGTGCTTGTAAGGTTTATTATACTCCCTGATGGGAATGTCAGTGATATAGCGATGGTTTCTCAAACAAATGCCCACAGGATACTCATAAAAGCGGCACTGGATACTATCCGCAGAGCCGCCCCGTATCTTCCTGTACCGTCATACCTGCGGAGAGAAGGTGGGATGAGGTTTGAGGTCAGGATATCTTACAGGCTTGACTGAATAAGTTATTGTATATGGATTGCCATGCAGTTGATGCTGCATTGGCCCGGAATCGGATATTGTGGATATGGTATTTTCAGAGGGGAAAAGGCTGTAAACATATTTATTTTTTGACTTATCTATTCTAAAACGATAATTTATACATATCAGATGTACAAAAAACCTGATAATACGCATTTCGTCTATTGCGGATTAGAAATAAATAACCGAATTGGAGAACTAAAAAATGCCGATAGTGAATATAAAGATTGCGAAAGGGCGCTCTATCGAGCAGAAAAGAGAATTGGTTAAGACAATTACTGATGTAATTGTTAAAATCTTAGATGTCAAAGAAGAATGGGTATCTGTACTAATTGACGAATTTGATAGAGAAAACTGGGCGACTGGCGGACAACTCCATATTGATAAATTTGGCAAGGGATGTGGGAAACAAAGCTCAAAAAATGAGTGAAGAAACACTACACTAAATAAAACCGGAGGGTGTCTCCCAAAAACAGAGATAGGTTTTTGGAGAAAATTTGGGAGAAATTTGGGAGAAATATTTGACAATGAAATCAATTATGTTATACTTTTAATATCAAAGTGCCCTTGGCTACGTACTCTCATATTAATATTATAACGAGAGTGCCGACCCTTGGGCTTTTTTATTTTAGGAGATACATAATGAAAAAGACTGCAATTTTAGTTGATGGAGCATTTTTTCTAAAAAGATACAGAAGTATCAAAAAAATTAAGCAGTTGAATGCACAAAAAACTGCAAATGATCTTTGGGAAATGTGTTTAAAACATTTGACTCAGGCCAAAAATGAAAAATATGATTTAGATCGCATTTTCTATTATGACTGCCTTCCGTATAGCAAAAAACAACATAATCCGCTTACAAAAAAGGCAATAGATTTTTCAAAAACGGGTCAATATAAATTCCAAATTGAATTTTTTGAAGAACTAAAAAAGAAGAGAAAAGTAGCCTTACGCCTTGGATTATTGGAAGACAGAAAGAGATGGATAATCAAGCCTCAGATAACAAAAGATTTATTAGGTAAAAAAGTTACAGTAGACGAACTGAAAGAAGAAGATGTCATGTTTGATTTTATACAAAAAAGGGTTGATATTAAAATTGGGCTTGATATCGCCTCAATGTCCTTAAAAAAACAAATCCAACAAATAATCTTGATATCAGGGGATAGTGACTTTGTTCCTGCGGCTAAATTAGCGAGAAGAGAAGGGATTGATTTCCTTTTGAACCCTATGTGGAATCCAATCAAGCCGCATCTCTTTGAGCATATTGATGGTTTGATTTCTAAAATTGAAAAACCGGAAATTGGAAAGAAAAACAGATAACAACACATTTAATAACAAAGAGAATAGACAACATTTAATAAATAAAAGCTGAAAAACCAGTGTCAACGAAAGAACGCCGATAGGAATTAAGATATGGCAACTGTTAAAGAACATTATGGTGAAGTGCTTTCAGACCCATAAGCGAAAATATGACCCAACACAAATTCAGCCGGCGCAAAGTCGTGAATTCAGCGTGGCCGTGTGTTGGGGTGAGGGTGGTGTTTAAACCCTGAACAAAGGAGAGAAGAAAATGGACAAAGAGAAGACACAAAAATTTGTCAAAGAAGCTTACAGCAAGATTGTACAGGGACAAGAAGGTTGTGGATGCGGCCATTGTGGACCGGATACCATAGAATTCGCCAGATCTATTGGCTATTCGGAAGATGAACTTAGAACCATCCCTGACGAGGCTAACTTGGCTCTTAGTTGTGGAAACCCAACAGCCTTAGCCGGCCTCAAGCAAGGGGAAGCGGTACTTGATCTTGGTTCAGGCGCTGGATTTGATTGTTTTCTGGCTGCAACCAAAGTTGGTCGAGATGGTAAAGTCATCGGAGTCGATA
>JALXFI010000410.1:0-697 GCA_027069035.1 bacterium | reverse complement strand
CAAAAGAGAACAGGATTGAAAATGTTGAATTTAGACTTGGCGAAATTGAAAATTTGCCAGTGGAAGACAAGTCGATTGATGTGGTTATAAGCAACTGTGTTATCAACCTATCGGCGGATAAACAAAAAGTATTTCAAGATATCTATAGGGTCTTAAAACCGAATGGAAGAATAGCCATTTCTGATATAGCCCTTCTTAAGGAACTCCCGGAGAAGATCCAAAAAAGTATTAAAGCCTATGTAGGTTGTATTGGTGGAGCAATACCTGTTGAAGAATATAAAAGGATTGTTGAGATATCCGGGTTGAAGGATGTGAAAATTACAAAAAAAGGTTCTTCTGCCTGCATCGATCCCAATACTAAAGACCCAATAGGCAGGGCTATTTTGGATGGTTTAGGTGAAAATGAATCTCTTGAAGGCTATGTGATTAGTGTTTATGTAGAAGGATACAAATAACTTTGAGTTCCTCTTTCAGTCTTGAATATTACGGAAGAGTAAGGTGCACCCAAAAACAGAGATAGGTTTTTGGGTAAATTGGCAAGACGCTTTAAATGCAAGGCCGCAGGCGATTTTTCTTTTGAGGCGTACATAACCGGTGCGGTGAGAAAGAAAATCGCCTAAAACACAGCAGTTAAAGATGTATTGCCAATTTCAAATCCCGCTATCGCGGGATTTGGGGTGCATTTTGAACTTGAAGC
>JALXFI010000409.1 GCA_027069035.1 bacterium | reverse complement strand
TTGCAAAAAGGGGCAATGAGGACGAGTTGTTTGTCGTGATAAAAAAAGGCAGGCTCTTTGTGCATCACAGAAGATACGCCGACAATGACAAAAGCCACACAATAAAGAGCCTTGAGGATGTCTATGACGGGATAGCGGCTGAAAAGAATGAGCCGCCTCTGAGCTTAAGCCCAGCTTTCTGGGACATATATGAGGATATAAAGAATTTAAAGGATACAATTAGAACCCGTACTGCAGAGCAAAGCATAAAGCAGAAGGCTGTAAATCTATTAAAAGGGTTATTAACCCAAAACACTTTAAATGAACTTATCCCACACAAAGACTTTATCAGGACACTCCTTGAAGACATCCTTGACTATGGCACCCTCTCCGACTACACCCTGAGGAGGATTGCAAATATTGATGTCAATCAATCAGACAATATGCTGTCAGAGATAAAGAGCTTAAAAAAAGAACTTGGCGAGGACTATCTATATAAAGAAAAGAGCAGGCTTAAGGAGCTTACAAAAGAGATTATAATTGCTATTGAGAACAGAAATAACTTATGATGGATTTATTATGCTATAATACTTCAAAAGGTTTATGAAACAGGGGTTGAAATAATTCTGCTTATTTTTTTGAAATGGTTATAAAAGCAAAGTCCATTAACGACATTCCAATACGATTGACTGATGAAAGATGGCGTCATATTACAGACAACCACGATGATGTGGCAGGTTATTATGACGATGTGCTTAAAACTATTGAGGAGCCAGACTATATCATAAAAGGATACAGAGATGCATTAGTTGCTTTAAAACAGATTGAAGGTAAGTTTTTGGCAGTTATTTATAAGGAAGTCAGCAGTGATGACGGGTTTATCATTACTGCGTATTTTACAAGCAGGATAAAACTCGAAAAAGAGGTGATAATATGGCAAAGATAGAGATCAATAAGACTTTAGAGGAAATAAAAGGAATGATTCCACATTTTGTCAAAATGCCGGAGACAAGGTTATTGATAGACTACGATAGAGATGCAGATGTGCTTTATATAAGTTTTAAAAGACCTCAAAAGGCAACTGATTCAAAGATGCTTGAAAACGGGATATTACTTAGATACAGGGAAAGCGAACTTGTTGGGATAACAATTATGGATGCATCAAAGAGAAATTAAAAAATATCCTTACTGAAAAAGATTTGAAGCAATATATTATTAAGAAAGTGAGAGAGGGCAAATAATCACTTAATAGTGTCCCTGTGTGTTAAAGGGATTAACAAGGAGGATATGGCAAAAAAGACACTGCAAGACCTGATCCGCAACTTCTCACCCGAAGACTTTATCCACTTTTTCAGACTTAAAAGCCGCTCATTCAAATCCCGCGCAGAACAGAATTAGAATGCAGTTGTCCATGGGATTCTGATAATCAAAAAAATACAGAGCCGCTCATACACAGATTGACATCCCTAACAAACTTCATTATAATGTAATTAAAATTAAAATCCAATTACATTGATATGACTATTGAATTAAAAAATTTTAACCCATGGTGGAAAGATGGAAGGGTTCCTTCAGAACTCCATGGAAAAAGGAGGGTAATCTTTAACGAGATAGAAAGATACATGGACAAACGCCAGTTTATCCTTCTTACAGGTTTAAGAAGGGTTGGAAAAACCACCCTCATGTATCAGGTCATAGATGAGCTTTTAACCAGAGGCGTAAGCCCTTATCAAATCCTATATTTTTCCTTTGATGAGATAAGGAGTGACCTTTCAGAGATTATCAAAGAGTATGAGGCAGATATACTCAGGGAGGATATCAAAAAGAAAAAGGTCTTTATCTTCCTGGATGAGATACAAAAACTCAATGACTGGCAGTCAAAGGTAAAGCTTCTCTATGATCTGAACCCTACGGTCAAGCTATTTCTTTCAGGTTCTGCACAGATATCCATGTGGCGCGGCACGCGAGAGAGCCTTGCCGGCAGGTTCTTTGACATTAAGATCAGTACACTTGACTTTGATGAGTACCTTGAATTCAGGGGTATAGAGATAGACAGAGAAAGGGACAGGATATTTGAAAATGAAATCAAAAGACATCTTTTACACTTTTTCAAGACAGGCGGTTTTATTGAAGCCCTTGAACTTGATGAATACACGCTCAGAAAGTATATTAAAGAGAGTCTTCTTGAAAGGGTTATTTTTATAGATGTACTGCAGACATTCAGACTTGCCCTGCCTGAGCTATTAATGAAGATAACAAACATTACCGCCTCAAGACCTGGCCTCTACCTCGACTACAAAAACTTAAGCAATGACCTCAGTATCGATCAAAGGACTGTTACAGGCTATATCTCTTATCTGGAGTACGCACTTTTCCTTCAAAAACTTTACAACTACTCCCCTAATCTCCTTACAAGTGAAAAGAAGGTTAAAAAACTATATCTCAGCAACACAGCCTTTACATTAGCGTTAAACCCTCAGACAGGGTTGCCGTCCATACTGGAACAGTTTTTTGCAAATCACCTTAATGCAAGATTCTTCTCAAGAACACCGCAAAAAGACGAGATAGACTTAATCCATGTGGAAGACGGAAAAACAATCCCTGTAGAGATTAAGATAAGGGATAAAATAAGAAAAAAAGACCTGAAACCAATATTCAGATTCCTTGCAAAATATAATTTAAAAAATGCCATAATCATAACACTTGATACAGAGACGGATTTTCAGGAGAACGGCAGAACAATAGATGCCATACCCTACTGGAGATACTGGCGTATTAACTCAAGGATAAAAACCTGAGGGCAAGACACATGGACTCAAAAGAGATTTTAAGGAGACTTATTAAGGAGTTTAATCCCGAAGACTTTATCCACTTTTTCAGACTTAAAAGCCGCTCATTCAAACCCCGCGCAGAACACATCACTGAATACAATGACGATGATTTTAGAAATGCCCTCCACATAGGCGATATCCTCTTCAGCCGGACAGACAGGCTCATAATCTGCTCCTTTAGTGTAGAAAGAGACCTCACCGAACGCTCAGGCAAAAAGGCACAATATGAAAAGGGCAAGAGGATTCTCAAAGAGACCGATGCAGATGCAGGGATATTCATCTTTTACGATAAAAAGGGCAGCTTCCGTTTCTCCCTCATCTTTACAGAGTATTCAGGCACCCGGCGCAAATACAGTTACTTTAAACGGTTTACCTTCTTCGTAAGCCCTCAGCTCACAAACAAGACATTCCTCCATCAGATAGGCGAAGGGGACTTCTCAAACCTTGAAAAGATAAAAGAGGCATTCTCTGTGGAACCTGTAACAAAACAGTTCTACAGCGAACTCCAGAACTGGTATTTTTGGACGATGGATAAACTCACCTTCCCTGATGATTACAGATACAGCAGTAACCATGAAAAAGACAGAGATATCAGCAATGCAACCAATCTCATCCGCCTTATAACCCGTGTTGTCTTTATCTGGTTTTTAAGGGAGAAGGGGCTTATACCACAGGCGCTTTTTTCAAAGAAAGGGTTGAAGGCCGTTGTGAAAGACTTTATGAAAAGCCCAGATT
>JALXFI010000408.1:2557-3547 GCA_027069035.1 bacterium | reverse complement strand
TAATCGTTATATCCGGAGGCCTTACACCCATAACCAGACCGGCACCGTTTAAGCCGGACATCTTTACATCAATCTCTAATTTAATCTCACTGGAAACGAAAAAGGCCCGTCCGCCGTCCACGCACACCTCGCCTTCAATCAGATTTATTGCAGGAGATCCGACAAATCCCGCCACAAAAATATTTGATGGTTTGCCGTATATCTCCTGAGGCGTCCCTTCCTGCTGAACCTCTCCTCCGTTCAAAACAACCATCCTGTCCGCAAGGGTCATTGCCTCGGTCTGATCGTGGGTAACATAGACCATTGTAGCCTTCAGTCTCTTATGAAGCCCTGCAAGTTCAACCCGCATATCCGCCCTTAAGAGGGCATCAAGATTAGAGAGCGGTTCGTCAAAGAGAAAGGCCTTCGGCTCTCTTACTATCGCCCTCCCTATGGCAACGCGCTGTTTCTGCCCGCCTGAAAGCTGAGAAGGCCTCCTTTTTAGGAGTTCCCTTATATTTAGAAGCTCTGAGGCGTTAATAACCATCCTGTCAATCTCTTTTTGGGGAATACGTTTAAGTTTTAAGGCAAAAGACATGTTTTCATAAACATTCATATGAGGATACAGGGCATAGTTTTGAAAAACCATGGCAATATCCCTTTCCTTTGGCGTCCTGCCGGTCACATCGGCCCCGTCTATCATCACCCTTCCCTCATCAGGGGCCTCCAGGCCTGCTATCACCCTGAGCAGTGTAGTCTTGCCGCACCCTGAAGGCCCAAGCAAAACACAGAACCGACCGTCTTCTATGCTGAGGTTTATATTGCTGAGCGTCCTTACCTTATTGTAGTATTTTGAAATATTATTTAAGACAATACCCATCGTCTATTATGTATTCTATTAGAAAAAATTTAGCCACGAATTTACACGAATCGACACGAATATAAAAGATCTATGCAAAAAAAACATTGGACACGGATAAAAACGGATGCACACGGATTTTAAACAGCAAA
>JALXFI010000408.1:0-2547 GCA_027069035.1 bacterium | reverse complement strand
AAACACGAATATTAAGATTTTAACCCGCAACGTCTTTCCCTCCTCACCCCTTTACCGCCCCTGCCGTAAGCCCCTCAACGATCCTCCTCTGAAATAAAAGCACAAGAAAAACAAGAGGAAGGGTTGCAACCACAGAGGCGGCGGCTATATCACCCCACGGCATGGTATACTCTCCGGGAAATAGGGCTATACCTACAGGCAGTGTCTGCATCTCAGGCCTTGTCATAATCAGAAGGGCAAAGAAAAACTCATTCCACGAATGTATAAACGTAAGTATCGCGGCGGTAAATATCCCATGGGCCGAAAGCGGCAGAATCACCTTATAAAGTGTCTGAAACACCGTACAGCCGTCCACCTTTGCGGCATCCTCCAGTTCCACTGGAAGCTCTTTAAAAAATATTGCAAGTATCCAGACGGTAAGAGGAAGCGTCAGGGCAACGTACGGCAGTATAAGCCCCTGATAAGTATTGAGCCAGCCAAACCATTTTAACATCCTCCACACCGGCCCTACAACGGATATCTGCGGGAACATAGAGACGGCCAGAATGAATAAAAGAATCAACCCCTTAAAGCGTATCCTGATGCGGGTAAGCGAATAAGCGCATATGCCGCCCAGAACAAGAGAAACAATGGTGGTTGTGCCTGCAACAATTATACTGTTCTTCATATACAAGAACAGGCCGTACGACTGTATAGCCGACCGGTAAAATTCAAGATTAAAGATATCAGGAAAGATTTTAGGGGGGATAGCGGTTATCTCAAGGTTTGTCTTTAACGAGGTGGATAGAAACCAGAGAAATGGCAGAAGGCTAAAGAAGACAAGGGTCAAAACAAGTGTAAAAAAAACCAATCTGACCGTAATATTTTTAAGCATCGGCGCCCTCATGCCTTATAAACAGTCCCTTCCCGACAACCCTTATATAGAGCATTGAAAGCAAAAATATGATTATAAAAACAATGACGGATATTGCAGAGCCATAACCCATGTCACCTTCCGTAAACATCTTTTTATATCCATAGAACTGTAGTACATTTGTGGCATTTGCAGGTCCACCCTGAGTCATAACAAAGACAAGATCAAAGACCCTGAATGCATCTATTGTCCTGAAAAGCAGAGCAACCAGTATTGCAGGCCTTAAAAGCGGCAGGGTTATCTTAGTAAATCTCTTCCATGCACTGGCCCCATCTATCCTGGCAGCCTCGTAGAGTTCGCCGGGTATTGTCTGAAGGCCTGCAAGCAGAATAAGCGCCGCAAAGGGCGCAGTCTTCCATACGTCGGCCGCAACCACAGAGAAGAAGGCGGAAGAAGGATAGGCAAGCCATGCCCTGTAACCGCCGGTATTGCCGCCATAGACAATAAGGTTTAATAGCCCGTACCTGTCATTAAATATAAATCGCCACATCTGTGATGCAACCACCGTAGGGATTGCCCATGGCACAAGGACACATGCCCTTACAATGCCCCTGCCTGAAAAACTTTTATGAATAACAAGCGCAATAAGAAGACCTGAAAACAGTTCAAGAAATGTAGTGATCAATACAAAGAAAAGGGTTGTTTTAAATGACGCCAAAGCCACGGGGTCGTTTAAAAGCTCTATAAAATTTTGAAGGCCGACATAGGGCTCGCCAAGGGCTGGAAGACTTAAAAGCACCCTGTGAAGGCTCAACCACAATGAGCCAAAGACAGGATATAGTATAAAGACAACAAGAAAAGCGATTGAAGGAAGGAGAAAAAGATACGCAATGGTCTTTTCTTTTATCATAATATAAAGTTGCGGGTTAAAAACTTAACATTCGTGAATATTCGTGTAAATTCGTTCTCTTAGGACACAGATTTACATGGAAAAGACGGATTGTTTTCTGATAAAAAACCAAAAACATTTATCATTTGCTTTTAAAAATCCGCGTGCATCAGCCTTTATCCGCGTTCAAAAGGCTTTTAAAGTTTTTATTTTTAATGTTTTTTATTCGTGTACATTCGTGTAAATTCGTGGCTAATCTGTGGCTAATCTGCTGTACAAACCCCATAAATAATATTTTTGCGAGGCAAATACAAGCGCCTGATTACGCGTCTCCATCTCCGCATATTTAACATTATACTTCCATGTATTGTAATCATAAGAAAGGCTCCTTGCCAAATAAAGCGGTTTAAGTACATCTATAATAGCCCTTCTCTCTTTCACACCCGATGCTGTATCATACTTAAAGAGGAGCTTATAGAATATCTGTGTCCACAAAAGCACATCAAGATCATAAAAATCCATATCCATCATCTCCCGAACCCTTAAAAAGGCAAAGGCATCAAGCAATTCCTTAATTGCATCAAAGTTTTCTTTATATGCATTCTGGCACTGTAGCTTTAACTCACGAAAATCTATCTCAAGCTCCTGCGGCTGCCCAAGGCTTTCAAATCCAAACCTGTCGGGTACGACACAGTCGTTCATACTTCTGCCGTCCCAAAACTCCTTATTTTCAACAAGCACATTTAAAAGCGCCTCAACCACCTGTTCAAACATTATGCCAAGCTTAGGCGCACTTGCCTTATGT
>JALXFI010000407.1 GCA_027069035.1 bacterium | reverse complement strand
ATAATAAGGTATCTGTTTGAGGTTCAACGCAGGGAAATCAAAGAGGTAAAGATAAATATATAGAGCTATTTCCAAAAAAATGGATATAACCCCAGAGACCTTGCAAAAGGCGATACATGACCTTAAGACACCGCTTACCTCGATAAACTGTTTTCTTGAACTCCTTGAAAGCAGGCTTCCGGACGATGCATATAACTCTTATATTTTAAAGATAAAGACAGCATATCAGCAACTTTTAAGACAAATCAATGTGCTTCACTGGCTGATCAAGCTGGAAAACGATAGTCTGGTTTTTTCAAATCAGCCGATGCGTCTCAGGGAAGCCGTGGAAAGCGCTGTTATGGAGATGATAAATAAAAACAAGTTTACTCATGTAAATGTTGATGTACATGTGGACAGAACCCATGTTATTAAAAGCGATATTATTATGTTTCGCCAGTTTATTGATACGCTTATTGGAGAGTTTGTCCAAGACGGCTGTATTGATAGCATCTCGATAAGTTCTAAAAGGCTTCCGGATCGTATGATTGAACTATGTATAGGAAAAGATGTTGATGAGAGCGGACAGATAAAGACGGAAATACAAGAACAAGAAGACTCACTGCCATTTGCGCTTTCCAAAAAAATCGTGCGCGCACATGGTGGAAACATATGGCTGTTTATAAATGGTCATGATAAATGTTTCCACTCTACTTTTCCTGAGTCCTATTAGTTTTTCTTTCTTTTATCCATATGTTCTATGTAAACAATCGAGCAAGGTTTTTATAGATTGCATTTTTACCCTACAATTGCACAATAAAATGTTCGCTCACCCGTGTTTGTGTACAATTCAATAAAGATCATTATAATCAAAGACATGGTATCTTGATTTCATGTTTATACCATCATCCGTGTCCATATCAATGCACATTCTTTTGTGCAACCACATATCTAAGGTTTTACGCTTAAAAGAGTTCCACAACCCATAACATATTGATTTTATTGTAAAGTTGCTCAAAGTAGAGGTGCTGGCACAGGGATTGCTGTATTGCTTAGAAGGCACATAATGGTCAAGTCTACGCATTTGACAAATAGTTTTCCTTTGATAATCTTTAACAAAAAACATCAAAACAGGAGGTAAGTAAAATGTATGCTTTATACAACAAACTCGAGCTTCTCGAGAAAAAAGAAACGGTTGGAACAGGTTGGTTGCCGCCGCTACCCGACTTACGGGACTATACAGCGGAACACCCCGCTATTAAAGATATGGCAAAAAAACTTGGATTGACCGGCAAGAAGCTATCCCTGCCGGCAACGGTCGATCTGAGACAGTGGTGTTCCCCCATCGAGAATCAGCTAAATCTCGGTTCATGCACTGCCCATGCTGGAATGGGAATAGTGGAATATTTTGAAAGAAGGGCGCATGGAAGTTATATAGATGGCTCCCGTCTCTTTCTCTACAAGACCACCCGTAACTTGATGCAAGTGACAGGCGATACAGGGGCATGGTTGAGAAATGTCATGGGTGCACTTCGACTCTGTGGTGTTCCTGCCGAGAAATACTGGCCATATAATGTACCTGACTTCGATAAGGAACCTCCTTCCTTTGTCTACGCAGTAGCGGATAATTATGAGGCACTCGTATACTTCTGCCATGATCCACAGCATGCAAATGTACCAACAGCAACTGTGCTTTCAACGGTCAAACTGTTTCTCACCGCTGGCATTCCTTCTATGTTCGGTTTCTGGGGATTCCCTTCGTTTAATAACACAAATGTGAAAGGAGGCATCCCTTATCCGTGCCCTGGGGAGAGTGTCCAATGGGGACATGCCATTGTTGTGGTGGGTTATGATGATAGCAAGAAGATAAGGAACACGAAATGTAACAAGGAGACAAAGGGAGCACTGCTGATCCGCAATTCTTGGGGGACAAGCTGGGGGGACAACGGATACGGCTGGTTACCGTACGATTATGTCCTCAACAGACTGGCCATGGATTTCTGGTCTCTTCTAAGCATGGAGTGGGTAGAAACAAAACAATTTGGCATTTAAAAAATAGGGACAGCGACCGTTTTTATAAAATAGGAGACAGAAAACAGAGTACGACCGAATATTTTTATTGACAAAAAGTGTCTCTTCCTTTAAGATTTTCTGATGAATGCGGGTGTAGCTCAGTGGTAGAGCACAACCTTGCCAAGGTTGGGGTCACGGGTTCGAATCCCGCCACCCGCTCCAGTTAAAAAGTCTTTAAAATCAAGCTGTTTCATTGCTCTCCACATCTTCTATTATCCTTATAAATAAGCCTGATTATATAGTTTTTGTATAGTTCGGTTGTCTCTGTTGAGCGTATTGTCTAACACGTCAACAGCTTTAACCTTGTGTGCAGGCGCAAGATGAGAGTATCTATACAAGACTTCAAGATGAAAAACCTGTACTTTATAACTATGTAACCAATATCTTGCTTGACAGGATATTTACCAAAAATTTACTTCGACCAGGCGCTCATGAAACAATAGAAATTATTGCATCCCGCAAGGAAACCAGTAAGTTTTTAAACAAGAACTTTAAATTATACCTTATAGCTGCTCTGCTTAGAGGAGGAATGCTCCCCATGACATATGTCTATCCTTCTCATATGAGGTCTACAATCCATACCTGGTATAGGCAGCACCCTTGCCATGGCCATACTCTATGAAATTCATACAATAGAGAGGTTTTATCCCTTGACTAAGGGAGGCCATATATGTGTTAGGCGATTCGTTTTTCGCATAAGTATGTGTAAATAAATGAATTTTCAACTTTAGTTTCTAAAATAGAAAATCCTGCTTTTGTTAGCAAATCCTCCATGATCCAGTCCAAGGTCGAATATTCTTTTTTTATGTGATCGATAAATTCTTGTGTAAATTCAGAAGATACGGATTTTTCGATACCTTCAATTATGGAATTAAAGAATAAATCATAATCCTCAACATTTGATGGATAAACCACATCCTTGAGATAGAATTTGCCCCCTTCTTTTAAAGAAAGGTAGATTCTGTTCAATGCGATTGACTTCCAGAAGTCTGGTAAATGATGTAAAGCTAGTCGCGTGTATATTATATCAAATTGTTCTGATGAACCGTTGTATGTCAGAAAACCAGCATGATGAAATTCAATATTTTCTATTTTCCTATCTTCTGCTTTTTTCTTAGCGTATTCCAGCATTACAGGAGACACATCGACAGCAAATAATTTCTGAGATTCTTCGACAATAGCTACTGCAAATTCTCCGGTTCCTGTTCCAATTTCAAGTATTATCGAATCAGGCGTTGGCGATGTAGCTTGAATTAGATTGTTAATTTCCGTTTTTATGTCTCTTAATTTTTTCATTCTGGCATCATATCTTGCCACTTCATCATAATTTCCGTAATCAACTCCTACTTGCTGGAGTTCGTCATATTGCCATTTGTTTTTTTTCATAATATTTGCCCCTTGTTTACAATATAATTCTTTCCTGGGTCAACCACTGTGGACTTGTTCAAAATGATACACCCAACATTCATTAATATATTTTTCCATTCCATGTGGTAT
>JALXFI010000406.1 GCA_027069035.1 bacterium | reverse complement strand
CGTTTGTCACAGACCCTTACAATGCCGAAAAACTAAAAGATACAATAATATCAGCGCTTAGCGCAGACTTGGCCGATACTTCGTGGGCGGATGAAACAGCTTCCCCTTACAGCTCAAAAGATATTGCTACTCTTACATTTGATGTCTATAATGGATAATGGGTTTTTGGTAAATTCCTTTTTTTCTTTGTGGATTAAAGAGGTGGACATATTATGAAAAGTTTTTGTGAACTTTGCAGATGTCATATAAGGGAATCAACCATCTTTTCAGACTTAAACGAGGAGCAGCTCTCTACCATAAAGAAGATTGTAAGGGTTATACCCGTTGACAAAAAGGGTTTTATATTTCACGAAGGGGATGCATGCAGGGGGCTCTATGTTGTAAAGGAGGGGAAGGTAAAACTTGTCAGGGTATCAAGAAGCGGCAAAGAACAGATCGTTAACATCATTTCACCGGGCGGCATACTTGGCATGGAGATATTCTACAACGCAAGCGGGTATTCAACTACTGCAACGGCAATGGAATATACGGAGCTTTGTTTTATAAGCCGCAAATGTTTTGAGGATATACTTTTATCATATCCTGCCATTGGACGGAAGATGATAACGGCGCTTAGCAGAGAGCTTGAACACGCCTATGAGAAGATAGGCTCTCTCGGACTCATGACAGCGCGGCAGAAGGTCGCCGATTTGCTCTGTACAATCGCAAATGATACGGGCTGGAGCGATGAAGATGGCAGGGCAAGGCTTAAGCTGACCCTCTCCAGACTGGAGATAGCAGAGATACTTGGTATTACGCAGGAGACCTCCATAAGGCTCTTGCGAGACCTTAAGGGCGAAGGACTTATTGATATCAGGGGAAAGGAAATAGTTATTCCTTCTTTGGCGCGCCTCAAGGATGTTGCGGAGATTTAGGGGGTTTTATAATCGCAATTGCATACTTATCAAGCCGAAGATATTTTTCTGCAACCCGTTTCACATCAGACCTTTTTACCGCCTGTATCTTTGCCGGGTACCTTTTAAACTCGTCGAATCCGAAACCAAACAATTGATTAATGGCCATATTTGATGCCTGTGAGGCGTTGCTTTGCAGACTTATCTCGTAGTTTCCGATAAGAGACCGTTTGGCTTTATTAAGTTCATCCTCGCTTATACCCTCTTCAACAACCCTGAGGAGTTCTTTTTTTATACCCTGAATGGATACATCAAGATTCTCAGGACTTGCAGCCATATAAACGATAAAAGAGCCGGTATTGATGCCTGTTCTTGGGAACGATGTTACCACATATGCAAGACCTTTTTTGTCCCTTAACTCAACAAAGAGCCTTCCGCCCATGCCGGAGAGCGCCTGAGAGAGTATCGACATTGGGTATTTATCAGGGTTGTTTAAAGATGGCCCCAAAAATCCCATGGCTATATGGGTCTGTTCCTTTTTCAGTGTTTTTTCAGCCTTAACTATCCCCTTATGCCCTTTAGGTTTTGGCAGAAGCGAGATTTTTAAGGGAGCCCCCTTCTTAATGCCGCTTAAAAGCCCTTTTGTCTTAGATATAACCTCTTTGGCATCAACATCGCCGACAATGCTTAAGACCATATCCGAGCCCTTTGCAAACCTGTTGTAGTAGGCTATTATATCATCCCTTTTTATCTTTTCTATGCTCTCTTTACTGCCGAGCCTGTTCATGCCGTAGGGATGAGAAGGGTAGAGTTTGCCGTTAAGGAGGTTCATCGAAGTCCTGAAGAGGTTGTCTTCCTCAGCCTTGAGATCGGATAATACATCACTCTTTACCTTTGCAAGTTCTTTGTCGGGGAAGGACGGCTCTGTAAGCACCTCAGAGTAAAGTTTAAGGGCATCGTCAAAAAATCTGCTTAAAAAGTGTCCGCTTAACCCAAAGCTGTTTCGGCCTGAAAAACCGCTTAAACTTCCCGCCATAGACTCAACCTTTGCCGATATCTCTTTTGCCGTCATATTCTTTGTTCCCCTTGTAAGCATCCGGGCCATAAGGTTTGTTATACCGTTATCGGTTTTATCTTCTGTGATAAGCCCTCCGAGAAATATCCCGTAAATGGATACGGTGGGATTTGAGTGATTTTCTTTTACGATAAGTGTAATGCCGTTTTGAAGCCTTGTTTTTGTAATAGAGCTTTTATTGGATGTGTCTTTATTAACCGCCTCCTTAAGGTCTTTTTCAGTAATCAGATTTTTTTCCTTTGACGGGACGAGCAGACCTATCGTCATATTGGCTGTATTGAGATATTTAACCGCCGCCCTTTTTACATCGTCAACCGTTGCCTCTCTGATTCCTTTTATGTATCTGTCTTCAAACCTTAAGTCTCCTATAACCGCATCAAAATATCCAAGCTTCCTTGCCTTTCCCTGAACCGTTTCCCTTTCATATATAAAATCGCTTTCAAGATTGAGTTTTGCACGGTTTAATTCGGTTTCATTTACGCCATCTTTCTTTGTTTTAACGATTATTTTCATAATCTCTTTAAGGCTCTTCTTTGCATTACTTGTATCAAGATCGGCTGAGATGAAAAAAAGACCTGGGTCACGGGATGTCATAGTATCTGCGGACACGGCACGTACAAGCCCTTTTTTATCCTTTATTGTTCGATAAAGCCGCGAGCTTCTACCTTCTCCAAGTATATTGGCAAGAAGGTCTATAGCATATATATCTTCATCATTTATATCCGGTATGTGAAAGGCAAGTTCAAGGTCTGCCTCTTTTACTTCACTGTTTAAGATGGCTGTCCTTAGTTTAAACTGCGGAGGTTCGCTTACCCTTGACCTTTCCGGCAGTTTTTTAGGAGAAAAGTTTTTAAAAGCCTCTTTAATTTTATTCAGTGTTTCAGCGGCATCGACATCGCCCACAACCACAAAGGTCATATTATTGGGCACGTACCATTTTTTATAAAAATTAAAGACCTTGTCGCGGGTAAACTTATTGAGTGTGCCTCTGTAGCCTATAACAGGACGGCGGTAAGCGTGTTTTTTATAGGCAATGGAAGTAATCTTACGGAACAGAAGGTTTGATGGGGAGTCATTGCTTCTGTTGAGCTCTTCAAGAACCACCTTTATCTCCCTTCTTGTCTCGTCCGGGTCAAAAACAGAGTTTATTACCATATCCGAGAGTATATCAAGGGAATTGTCAAAATATCTGCTTGAGGCCGTAATATGATAGACCGTTTCGTCATAAGACGTAAATGCGTTTATCCGGCCGCCCGCCTCGTCAACCTCTCTTCCGATATCTCCCACACCTCTCTTGGCTGTACCTTTAAAGAGCATATGTTCAATTACGTGCGATATGCCCGCCTCATCATCCTTCTCATCGGCGCTGCCGACCCTTACCCAGAGCTGAAGCGCTGCCACGGGGGAGGAGTGGTCTTCTACGATCAACACCTTTAACCCGTTCTTAAGTGTTACATTAAGAGGAATATCTTTTGAAAAGGCAGTGGATATGAATGAAAAGAAGGTAAAAAAGGCAAAAGATATGAATAATACTTTTTTCAGTTTCATATTTAAACAGTTAAACTTCACAAGGTACAAGTAATC
>JALXFI010000405.1 GCA_027069035.1 bacterium | reverse complement strand
ATGTTCCACCTGTAACCTTCATTTTTTTATAAAGTCCGCCCATTTCCCAGATATCGTTTGTATGAAGCGCATGGATAGCGCTGCCTGCGGCAAGAAACAGAAGGGCTTTAAAAAAGGCATGAGTCAGCAAGTATAACATGCCTGCAGATATTCCTCCAACACCCATAGCCATAACCATATATCCGAGTGAAGCCAGTGTTGAATAAGCAATAACACGTTTTATATCGTCTTGCGCAAGGGCAATAAGCGCAGAAAACAAAGCTGTGATACCTCCTATATATGCGACAACAACCATCGCTTCCGGAGGTGCCGCCATAAAAAGAAACGAGGTGCGCGCCAGAAGATAAACACCCGCAGTTACCATAGTAGCGGCATGTATAAGGGCCGACACAGGGGTTGGGCCTTCCATAGCATCAGGGAGCCACACATGGAGAGGAAACTGCGCGGATTTTCCAACAGCGCCGCAAAAGACCAATAATGCGCCTGCAAGCAAAGTCCAGTCAGGGACATGATTTGTGTTGATATACTCTTTCAAGTCAATAAAATTAAATGTTCCTGTTGCATAAAAGATAGTAAATATGCCAAGTATAAATCCAAAATCTCCAATCCTGTTAACAAGAAACGCCTTTTTCGCCGCATCGGCGGCAGAGGGTTTTTCAAAATAGTAACCTATAAGAAGATACGATGAAAGCCCGACAAGCTCCCAGAAAATAAACATCTGAATAAAATTATTTGCCAACACTATTCCAAGCATAGAAAATATAAAGATAGACATACATGCAAAAAATCGCGAAAACCCAGGCTCACCCTTCATGTAACCCCGAGAATATATATGAATCAAAGAACCAACAAACGTAACTATAAAAAGCATAAGTATGCTCAATTGATCAAGAAGTGTTCCTATCTCAACATGCAGCCCCGGAATGTCTATCCATGTAAAACTCTGCTCAATCGGCTTCATGAAAGGATGTTTTAACAGATAGAGGATAGGACCGGTCGCAAGCAGAAAACAGACTATAACCGCCCCAATCGAAATAAATGAACTGAGTTCTTTATACTTTCTTGCACAGATAGTAATGGTAAATGCAGATATAAGCGGTATCAGCAGTATCAACCACGTAGTCATTTAAAAACCTCTCCTGAATTAAACAAAAAACCCCTAATATAGTTCAATGTTTCAAGGTATTCAACTCATCAACATAAACAGTCCTTCTAAGCCTGTAAACCGCAACAAGTATAGCGAGCCCCACTCCCACTTCAGCGGCTGCAATTGTTATGGTAAAAACAACAAGAACCATGCCGGTCATAGAGTGGAGATAGTAAGAAAAAGCAACAAGACTGATGTTTACGGAATTGAATATTAACTCAAGTGACATGAGCACAATGAGTATATTCCTTCTCAACAACACACCTGTAACCCCGATAGAGAATATAATAAAACTGAGCAGCAAATAGTGATTAACAGTTATCATTTTATAATAGCTACTCCTTCTTAAAAGTTAACAATATTGCACCTATCAGTGCAACAAGAAGCAGAAGGGATACTACTTCAAAAGGAAATATGTACTTAGTAAAAAGCAACTTTCCCAACGTTTCAGTTACCCCTTCCTTTAAGATAAAACTCTCAGAATAAAGCCCTTTTGGGACAATTATTCTCCCTTTGAGAATCAAAGAACCAAGCCCTACAAAGAGCACTAATACAAGGATAACAACAAGCGGTTTTTGGCGCACATGCAGGTATTCTCCAAGCCTCTCTTTTTTAAGTTCCAGAACCATTACAACAAAAAGAAAGAGTACGACAACAGCGCCGACATAGACAAAGACCTGAACAGCAGCAAGAAATGGCGAACGGAGCAGAACATAAATTGCAGCAACCTGAAGAAAGCAGAGCACAAGTGATACAGCGCTCTTAACCGGATCACGATTAAACACTACCATAAGCGCCGAAATAACCGCTATAACGGAAAACACATAAAAAAAGAAAGTCTCAATCAATTATCTTCTCCTCACAAACTTCCACCAGTTGTACCCTTCTCGTTCTTTTGCCTCAATCTTTACACCATCGCCCGTAAGAAGATGCGCCTTTACAATACTTCCACCCTTCTCCGTCTTTCCTGGCATCTTCATAAGTTCGTCCCTTCCCACCTTAAGATGCCCAGACTCATACCTGCTGAACTCAAAAAACTGGCCAAGCGCTATCGCCTCTACAGGACAGGCGTCTTCGCATAAACCGCAGAAAAGACAACGCGCCGTATTTACATCATATACAAGAGGGCGTCTGTTGCCCTTATCATCCTCGTAAGGAACAACCTTAATGCAATAACAGGGGCATATCTTGGCGCAAAGTTCACACGCCACGCATCTTGTATCTCCATCATCGTGTTTTCTTAAGAAATGGTGTCCCCTAAATCTTGGATACGGCACCCATTTTTCCTTATCAGGATACCGCATGGTAACCGTTTTTGAGAAGAGATAAGAAAGCGTCAGGGAAAGCCCGTCTATCAGGTCAAGAAACAGGGTAACCCCCACCCATTTATGCTTCTTTTCCAGCCTTTCAAGAAAATTTTCTTTATACATATAAATTAGCCCGTAAAAACATAACTATTGAAATATACCTGTAATAAGTATATTTGCGAGAGAAAGCGGCAGAAGCACCTTCCAGCCGATATTCATAAGCTGATCATATCTGTATCTTGGAAAGGTAAACCTGAACCACATAAAAAGATAAATGAAAAAAAGCACCTTTAGCGCAAACCAGATTATGGGAGGAAGCGGGATAATAAATCCGTTCCAGCCTCCAAAAAACAGCACTACCATCAAAACCGATACGGTGACCATGACAACATACTCCGAAAGCATGAATAGAGCAAACCTCATGCCGCTATACTCGGTGTGATAACCTGCGCATATATCGCCTTCCGCCTCCGCCAGATCAAACGGTATCCTCTGTACCTCGGCTATACCTGCCACAAGAAAGACAAAAAAACCGATAGGCTGATATACCACATTCCACATATGAGACTGCGCCTCGACTATCCTTGATAAATTCATTGATTCACTCAGCATTAAAACCCCGATTACCGCAAAACCCATGGGGATCTCATAACTTATAAGTTGAGCACATGATCTGAGGCTGCCCAGAAGCGCATACTTGCTGTTTGACGCCCAACCGCCCAGGATAATCCCATACACCTCAAGACCCGCAATGGCAAAGATATAGAGAAGTCCTACATTCATGTTTGATATGTAAAGGCTTACCTCCCTGCCCAAAACCGACACGGAGTCACCAAACGGAATGGCAACAAATACGGCAAAAGGAGGCACAAGGGAGATTATAGGAGCGATCTTGAAAAGCATCTTGTCGGCATTATCAGGGATTACATCCTCTTTTGTAAGGAGTTTAAGGCTGTCTGCAATAGGCTGCAGCAAACCGTGCCAGCCGACTCTCATAGGGCCGAGCCTCTGCTGAATGTGGCCTGCCACCTTTCTCTCAAGCCATGTAAGAGGTATTGGCAGCACAAAGAGCACGGCAATAACAATAATGATCTTTATG
>JALXFI010000404.1 GCA_027069035.1 bacterium | reverse complement strand
TCTTAAGTGTTTACTATATTTTTCGTCCCCCTGATAATCAAAATACTCCAATATACCTTCCGGTAGTAATAAACTTAATAGTTCTTTATCTAATTCCATCACTTTTCCTTTTTTTGTGTATTGAAAAATAATACTTTTTATCTTTCTCCACCGAAATAACGTCTGATCCAGTCCACTGATCCATTATTTGAAAATTAGAGTTTATTTGATTTTTGTAATTTATTATTTGGATTTATAAAAAGTTTTTAATTTTTAATGAGTTAACCAGATGACGAATCTAAATATATTCTTTAATGGTATATCAAAGTCTTTTGTCGGTTTTAAAAATATTGAGTACTACCGGATTGTATGGCTGTTTTTTACCGTTCTGTCTGCTTTTATAGTGGCCGATGTCTCAAATAGATTTATTGAGTGGAAACTTCTTAGCGGATATACAGGTTTCCATGCAGAGATAAAAACCCCGACTCCTCCTCGCAGACGATCACTTTTAGAAATAATAGCGCAGGATACTATAAAATCTAAGACAAAACCTGTCAAACAGGTCGCTGTGCCTCCCTTTAAACTTGTCGGCATGGTAAATGGCAAAGGCGGCCCGTCTTATGCATTTTTTGAAGATCCGGATAAGAGAAGACAGTTTCTTGTTAAGGAAGGCGACACCGTCAGCGAAGGTGTTCTGCTTAAGAGTGTGGACGATGATAAGGCCATCTTGTCTGTTGGCAAAAGGGAATTTACCCTCTATATTGAATATAAAAAGGATGAAAAAAAGACTGCGTATCATACTTCAAGACCTGCCCGTGCCAAGGCGGAACCGGAAGCGGCCGGCAGTGTTATAAGCAGACGAGAGGTGGAAAACTCCCTTAAAAATCTCAATGTTGTTATGACTCAGGCAAGGGTTATACCCTATATGATAGGTGGGGAATCCAAAGGTTACAGGGTATTTGCCATAAGACCTCAAAGCATATACACAAAGATCGGTCTAAAGAACGGGGATGTCATACAGAGGGTTAACGGGGTTGAATTGAACAGCCCTGATAAGGCATACTATCTCTTTCAGCAGCTCAAAAATGAAAAAAAGATAACGCTGGATATACTTCGCAGAGGCAAAAAGGTAAGCATACCTATAGAGGTGAATTGATATGGATTTAATAGAACTTGATGTTTTAAGACAGTCTGATTGTTTTTTGAGATTTAAAAAGATACTTTGTTACGGCATATACTTTGCGGTATTGCTTGCTTTTATTTCCTTTGTATTTCCGCACACACAGGCATTTGCAAAGGATAAGGCGGGCAAAAAGATGACGGTCAGTCTTGACCTTCATGAGGTGGAACTGCCTGTATTTATAAAGTTTGTAAGTGATATTACGGGTAAGAGTTTTGTCTTTGATGAAAGGGTAAGGGGTAAGGTTACCATAATATCCCCAAGAGAGATAGATGTGGATGAACTCTATGATGTGTTCCTTTCCATACTTGATTTTAAGGGTTACACTGCAATATCGGAAGGTAATGTCGTAAAGATCATATCTTCAAAAGAGGCGAAACAAAAAGGCGGAAAGGTTGTAGATGAGTCTATACTTAAGGAAAGGGAGGGTTTTGTAACACGCCTTGTGCCTCTTACCTTTATAGATGCCGCAGATGCCACAAGGATACTTTCTCCGCTTGTATCAACAAACGGAGTAATAAACTTTAATGCTTCGACCAATACTCTTGTGATCACAGCCTCTCCGTTTGATATAAATAAACTTGTAAATCTATTGAAGAAACTTGACAAAAAACCCGAAGTGGGTCAGCTTAAGGTTTTTGTGTACTATCTTGAGAATGCAGGGGCAGAGGATATGTCAAAATCCCTTAGCGAGCTTTTTTCAAGGACTGCGGCAACACCTTCCGGAAGAGGAGCCAAGAGGAAGGTCTCGATAAGGGGGGCTATAACCGGTCCTGTATCCATAACTGCGGACAAGACAACCAATGCGCTTATCATCCGTGCGCTTCCTGAAGATTATGATATTATAAAGAATGTTTTAAAACAGCTTGATATAAGGAGGAGGCAGGTGTTTGTAGAGGCCGCCATTGCCGAGGTGAGCCTTTCAAAACTAAAGGAACTTGGTTTTGAGTTCAACCTGATGAATGACCTTTCTTCTTCCACTGATGCGGTAAAGGGTGTAGGCGGCACAAACTTCGGCACTATTGGCACGGCAGCCGCCGGCCCTGAGGGGCTTGCTGCCATCTCCGGTCTTGTGGTCGGCGTGGTAAAGGGTTCTTTCAGTTTTGGAGGACAGGAGTTTCTTAACATAGGCGCTTTGCTCAGGGCGATTCAGTCGGAGTCGGGTATAAATATCTTGTCCACTCCTCAACTGCTTACAACCGACAATCAGGAGGCGGAGATAGTTGTTGGAGAAAACGTCCCTCTTATTACTACCCGCACCGTATCGAGTGGTGGAAATATAGAAACCGCCATAGAAAGGCAGGATGTGGGGGTGCGTCTTAAGCTTACCCCTCATATCGCAGAAGGCGATTTTGTAAGCCTCGATATATATCAGGAGATATCGTCCGTATCTGAAAACGCCGCCTTTGATCCCAATCAGGTAGGCCCCCTTTTGAGTAAGAGGTTTGCCCAGACTTATGTTGTTGTAAAAAACAATCAGACCATCGTAATAGCAGGGCTTATAAAGGATGACACAAGGACGATCGAGCAGAAGGTACCTCTACTTGGCGATATACCTTTATTGGGCAGGCTTTTCAGGTTTAAGAAGGATCAGAAGGATAAGACAAACCTGCTTGTCTTTATTACGCCTCATATTATAAAGGATCCGGATACACTCCTTAAGATTAAAAAAGATAAAGAGAAGATTCTTAAGAGGGATGGGGGTAAAAAATAGAAATGCCGCAAAGGGCGAAAAAAAAGAACAGCGGACTTTCAAACTTAAAGGTGGATTACGATCTGGCGCGTAAACTGCCTCTTAGTTTTGTAAAACGATATAAGGTTGTGCCTATAAAAAGGTTAAACGGCGCTGTTTCCGTAGGCGCGGTAAAGGGCAGCGTGTCTCCTCAGGTTATAGACGATTTAAGCGCCTTTTATAATGCAGATGTGAAACTTAAGTATCTGGGACGGGAGCTGCTTACATCCCTTATAACCGATGTGTATTATGGTGAAAGGGAAGCCGCATCGGGCATTATAGACGGGCTTAAAAAGCAGGAGCCCTCACTTACCCTTGTTACGGAAGAGACAAAAGACCTTCTTGAGTCGACTGAAGAAGGACCTGTTATAGCCTTTGTAAACAGTCTCCTGTCTGAGGCCATATCAAAGAGGGCGAGTGATATACATATCGAACCCTTTGAAAGTGAAATAAGGGTAAGGAACAGGATAGACGGAGTCTTGTATAATACGCTTAGTCTTCCCAAACCTATCTTTCCGAATATCTCTTCGCGTATAAAGGTCATGGCGGCGCTTGATGTGGCGGAAAAGAGGATGCCGCAGGATGGAAGGATAAGGGTAAAGATAGGGGGCAGCGATGTGGATATCAGGGTCTCCACCTTTCCAACATCCTTTGGAGAGAGGATTGTGTTGAGGCTCCTCCACAGGAAGGATTCTCTGCTCAGCCTTGAGGAGATAGGCTTTGAAAAGGATGATATCAAGACCTTTCTGAACCTTATTCACAGGGACCATGGGCTTATTCTTGTAACCGGTCCCACAGGCGCAGGAAAAACCACAACGCTCTATGGCGCATTAAGCAGGATAAACACTGAGAGCAAGAATATTCTTACCATTGAGGACCCGATAGAGTATCAGTTGAGCGGTGTGGGACAGATGCAGGTAAACCCTAAGATAGGGCTTGCCTTTTCGACGGGTTTAAGGCATATGCTCAGACAGGACCCCGATGTGATCATGGTTGGTGAGATAAGGGACCGTGAGACCGCAGAGATAGCAATACACGCCTCACTTACCGGACACCTTGTTTTCTCTACGCTTCATACCGATGACGCATCTGGCGCTATAGCAAGGCTGGTCGATATGGGGGTTGAACCGTATCTTGTATCTTCAGCACTTATAGCTGTGGTTGCCCAGAGGCTGATACGTGTTTTATGTCCTAAATGCAAAGCAAAAGACAGGGTTGTATCTATAAATGGCAAGGGACCAGGCGGGAGCACTGCAAAATCTCCTGCTGAAAACGGGAAGGAATTGAGCGTTATCTCAGAAGAAAAGCAAAAACTGGATAAGAAAGAGAAGAGGGTGGAGGAACTTTTTTCATCATGGTGCTCTAAGGTGGTAAAGACAGGAGGGCTTAGAAAGGGTGAATTGACGTTATATAAGAGTGTCGGCTGTGACAGTTGTTTTGATACTGGGTATTACGGGAGGACCGGGATATATGAACTTCTTGTAATGAATGATTCTTTAAGGAGACTTGTTGTCAGCAGATGCGACTCCTCTGAGATAAACGAGATGGCATTGAGGGAAGGCATGACCTCTCTTAAGAAGAACGGCCTGAAGAAGGTGCTTAAAGGGATTACCACACTGGAGGAGATCGTCAGGGTTATTCAGGTAAGCGAAGCCTGATTATAGTTTTATGCCTGTTTATGGATACAGAGGAATTAACAGCAAGGGAAAGGCTGTAGAAGGGGTAATCGATGCAGCCAGCGCTGAAAGCGCCCGTTTAAAGCTCAAAGGTTCGGGGATATTTATAACGGATAAGCTGAGGCCTGAAAAGGTTAAAGAGCCTTCTGAGAAATGGCATTTTCTTGATAGTATATTCAGAGAAAAGGTTTCGGTAAAGGTCCTTTCCCTTTTGACTTATAACCTTAAAACACTCCTTGAAGCAGGTCTCCCCCTGTTTGAGGCCCTTGATGCCCTTGCCAGGCAGGAGAGTAACCGCACACTGCAAAGCGCATTGACATATATAAAAGAAGAGGTCTCACAGGGCAGTTCTCTAAGCGATTCTTTGAAAAAGTATCCGGATATATTCCCATCCCTTTATATAAATGTAGTCGGGGTCGGGGAAGAGACCGGCACGCTTGATGATGCCCTGACGCAGCTTTCGGAGTATCTGGACATGGAAGACAGGATAAGATCCAAGGTTATTCAGGCATCCGCCTACCCAATGCTTATGGCGGCGATAGGTTTTTTTATCATACTCTACCTCATGTCATCCGTAGTTCCGAAGGTTATATCGGTGTTTAATGATACGCAGGCGGCCCTGCCTCTGCCGACCCGTATACTCGTGACAATAAGCGGTTTTATGGGAAAATACTGGTTTTTTCTTGTTGCGGCCGTTTTTATTGCTGTGGTTTCTTTGGGCAGGTATCTTAAGACCGAACGCGGAAGGCTGCTGAAGGAGAGTGTTATCTCAAAGATTCCGCTTGTTGGCAGGCTATCAAGGCTTTTTGTGGATTACCGTATATCCAAGACGATGGAGACCCTTTTAAGGAGCGCTGTGCCTTTGAGTAAAGCCCTTGAGATATGTTCAAACTCCATACACAGCGCCAGGGTAAAGACGCTTTTAAAAGAGGCGAACGGTGAAGTGATACAGGGGGTTTCGCTTTCAGAGGCGTTTAATAGCAGGGGGCTCCTTCACGGTTTTTTGCAGATGATAACGGTTGGGGAGAGGAGCGGAAGACTGGATGAGGCATTTTTGCGTGTGTCAAGGGTCTATGAGAGGTCTATTGAGACGGTTACCGAGAGCCTTTTGTCGCTGCTTGAGCCGGTGCTTATAGTAGTTATGGGTCTTGTCGTGGGGTTTATCGTTCTTTCGATACTGCTACCCATCTTTGAGATGAGTCAACTGGCAGGATAAAAAATAGAGACAGCGACCGTTTTTCTACGAGTTGCGTGTTGCAAGGGATATGCATAATGCAGGATGTAGGATAACCACTGAAAAAGATAAAACTTTAAACCACAGAAAACACTGAAGTCACAGAAGAAAAAGACTGAAAAACACTGAAAAAGACAAATGAAAATTATCTTTTATGGGACACAGAGTTACGCGGAAAAAACGGATAGATTTTGGATCAACTCGCAATCCGTAACTGTATTCATCCGTGTCTAAAAAAGGTAATCGTAGAATCTGGACTGTTTCTGACAAATAAACTTATTATGATCGAAAGGAAGGTGTATGAAGAGACTTAAAGGCATGTCAGGTTTTACTCTGATTGAGATAATGATAGTCGTTATCATTCTTGGCATACTTGCCTCTATAGTAGTGCCTCGGCTGACAGGCAGGACGGAACAGGCAAGGATAACCAAGGCAAAGGTTGATATAAAAAA
Organism: bacterium; assembly: GCA_027069035.1. Lineage (GTDB taxonomy): Bacteria > Desulfobacterota > GWC2-55-46 > S146-80 > JALXFI01 > JALXFI01. Next base: position 4,159 of record JALXFI010000404.1, on the reverse strand, counting down.
TATAGAATCGGCGCTGGAGCTCTTTAAGCTTGACAATGGATTTTACCCTTCTACCGAGCAGGGTATCGATGCACTTATAGAAAAACCCTCTGTCGGAAGGATTCCTCAGAACTGGAGAGATGGAGGCTATCTTACCAAGCTTCCTATCGATCCATGGGGAAATGAGTATATCTATCTTTCTCCGGGTGAACATGGCGATTACGATCTATATACCTTTGGCGCAGATAATCAGGAAGGCGGTGAAGACGCTGATGCCGATATCGGTAACTGGATGTGATGGTAAGCGTGGTTTTACACTCATCGAACTTGTACTTGTGTTATTTATCATTGCCCTTATATCATCGTTTACTCTGCCAAGACTTTTTAATATAGGTGATGAGAGACTTAAATCTTCTGCGAGAAAATTGGCAGCCTTCTCCAATTTTCTGATTACAGAGTCTGCGCTTAAACAAAGCCCGATAAAACTCTATTATGATCTTGACAAAAACAGATACTGGGCTGTTGTGTTGATACAAAAAGAGGACAGGATCGAGGAAATACCGCTTTCCGGAGGTAGCAAGACCGAGAAGGAGCTTGCGAGCGGTATCACCTTTGATGAAGTTGCAGTCAGGAATATCGCAAAGAGAAACGGAGGGATAACCTTTACAACCTTTACACCGTGGGGATACAGGGACAGGACGTATATTTATCTAAGATCTGATGAAAAGGTCTTTAGCGTATATCTTCCCTCTTTCGGTGATAAGGTCAAACTTTACAAAGGGCGCTTTGATCGGGGTTCATGATGGGAAACATTAGATTTAATCTTTCCATGCGCAATGGAGGTTTTACTCTTATTGAGGTGATGATCTCTCTTGCCATTATATCCATTGCCATTATCTCGCTTCTTGGTCTGAGGGACAGGGGGGTTATGCTTATTAACAGCGCTGAAGAGATTAATCGTGCAAGTCTCGTTGCCCAGGGGATTATGAATGATTTTGAGATTAATGCCCCGTCGGAGAGTAAAAGAGAAGGGGAAAAGGCCGGTTTTCTCTGGAGGTTTGAGGCATCTGAAATCCCTGTGGCCGATATAAATGAGTGGAGACTTACGCTATATCATGATAATAAGGAGATAGTGGAATTGGTGGAGTATGTTCCAAGGTAGGTGTAATCTGTTATGAAAGTTTATACAAAAAACAGCGGTTTCACACTGATTGAAATACTGATCACACTCTTTATCGTTTCCATTGTATTTGGCATATTGTATGGCAGCTTTTACTCTACCTATGGCGTTATAAAAGCGTTTGAAGATAAGGTGGATTCCGATAGACCTCTTTGGGGTTCCATACATATACTTTCTGATGACCTTAGGGGGTCGTTTTTTTCTCCGACATACAAGGATTCCAGATTTAAGGGGAATAAGGTTGGCAACGGTTCTTCAATGCCTTTTCTTTCCTTTACGGCTTTCACCCCTTACAAGGGTTACGATGTTAGCGCCGCACCCCTTATTGAGTATTACTTTGAGGGTGATGGGGACAAAAACAGTATTGTAAGGAGGGTCTATAATTCTAAGGACAGCTCTGATATTGATGAAGAAGAGATATTAAGCGGTGTCTCGGATTTGGATATTTTTTATGATGATGGTAGTGATTTAAAGGATGAATGGGATGCAGGCGTATCAAAAAAACTCCCAGCAGGGGTTAAACTTAGTATAAAATATAATGACTATACCGCCGATCTGTTAATAAAGGTAGAGGGAGGTTAGGTGGCAAGACGGACTGTTGCCTTTAACATAGGCGCTCAATATATAAAGACGCTTGAATTCTCATCTTCTTTTAAAGGTCCTAGTGTTTTATCTTTAAAACACGTTAAATTTTCAGATGAAAAAGACTGGAAGGTTAAGGCGTCAAAGGTGGTAAGTGATATCCTGTCAAAGACAAAACATGGCAGGACGGATACCGTATGTCTTATCCCTGGTCACCACTTCTTTATTCGCAGATATGCGTTTCCTTTCAGAAAAAGGAGTGAACTAAGGGATGTCATACGTTATGAGATGGAAGGCGATATACCTGTTGCGGTAAAGGACGTTGTGTTTGATTACATACCTTCCGTAAAAAAGGACAAACATTATGAGATTATAGCCTTTATACTTTGCCGCAAAACAATGAGTTCATACCTTGAACTCTTTCCTGATGATGCCAAGCCTGTTCTTGTCATGCCTGAGCTTGTTGCTCTGGCAAATCTTATGCCGAATAAAGGCATACACGAATATTCCCTGTTAGAGATAAATTCCGACAGGGTATCCATGCTCTCTATGCTTGACGGAAGGTTGAGGGCTGCAAGATCATTTACATCATCAGGTAAGAAGGCTGAAACGCTCCTTAATGAGATCATGCGCACATTTAAACTCTGGAAAGAAAACGGCATAGAAACCGAAAGATTCTATGTTGCTGGGAGCGGTCTTGACTCATTTGATATAGATGAGTTTAAGTCTTCTACCGGCATGGCTGAGGAGGAAATTCTTGACCTCAGAGCGCTTGACGGAGTTGAAGATAAAAAACCCTTTATTTCTCTTCTTGGGCTGGCATATGGTTCTGTAAATCGCTCTCTAAACCTTTTAAGAAGTGAGATCGAGGAGAAGAGACGGGATATGCTTTTAGGGAGATTAAAGGCAATAGGCGCCGGGGCAGCGGTTATCCTGGCTCTTGCAGGTGTGGATGTCTATCTCAGGTATCACCTGCTTACAAGCAGGGTTGAAGCCCTTAATAATAAGGCAGAGGAGGTTTTTCATGCCTTTCTTCCCGACGTAAAGAAGGTTGTAAATCCAAGGGTTCAGCTTGAGTCGGCATATAAGGAAGCCATGGACAAATTGAACGCTATGGACGGCAGGGTTATGCTCGATCTTGATATAGAGCGCTATCTTGACCTTCTCTATGGGGATTCTGAAAGAGCCGGTATAACCATCCTTGATGTTACAATGGAAGGTAAAGAGGTGATCTTTGAGGGCGAAACGGAGAGGTCGGAAACCATAGAACCCTTTGTTAGGGGACTTAAGAAAGGCGATAATGTGAAAGATGCGGTTGTGCAGGGGCTGGAAAGGGGGTCAAAGACAACGCATTTCAGAGGGAAGATTACTATAAAATGAGAGAGATGGGCGATTTTTTATAATAATTGTAATAATGCCTTACGGATGGGAACTGTTCTACCTAAAAACCTAAATCTGTTTTTAGGTCCGAGATAGCTCTTGACCCTGCTTTATCCTTTTTGTTAGTATCAGATGACTTTGTAAAAAAACTGGAGAGATGTCCGAGTGGCTTAAGGAGCACGCTTGGAAAGCGTGTGTGCGGCAACGTACCGGGGGTTCGAATCCCCCTCTCTCCGCCAGTAGAATACAGGGTCAGGTCTATAATGTTAGCATTAGGGTAAATTTTAATAAATACAATAATTTGCCTAACATTTTTTAAGTGACCTGGCTTAAATCAGCTTCTTAGTACTTATGCTGCTTAGTGCCTGTCTGCGTAAGTTTACACTCGTGATAGATGGCAAGCGCACAGGCAGATAAACTTTCATTTTTCCTTACCTCCTATTCATTTTTTTTTGTTATACTCCAATGTATATTAATGAAAAGACCATGAATAGTATCCATGCATTGCAGCGGACATGCTTACAAGCAGCTGTGACGAGACGTGATAGAATCATGTAGTCCGAGCCGATCAGGGTGCTGGCCGGCAGGTCGCCGCATGCCACTGAACGCCGAGCCGTTAACCCGATTATATGAGATAAATTCTGAAGAAAAATGTAATGTTATGGAACCAAACAAAAGGAGGTAGACAAAATGCAAGTTGGAGCATGTGGTATATGTTGCGATACCTGTGGATTAAAAACAAAAGGGATCTGTCAAGGTTGTGTAGCAGGAGATAGCTCAGAAGCGGTTAAGAAAGTGAAATTCCTGCGAAACATATCTGCTTTGTGTCCAGTGCTTGACTGTGCTGTGAAAAAGAAAATAGCCTTCTGTTCCAGAGATTGCAAGGAGTTCCCTTGTCAGGTATTTGAAGGGGAATATCCTTACAGTAAGGCATATCTTGGGATGTACAAAAGTAGGATGCAGCAAAAGTAATTTGAATAAGAATTTTGAATATGGATAAATCACAAATCCAAGAAAGAACAAAGGAATTGCTTGAAA
>JALXFI010000403.1 GCA_027069035.1 bacterium | reverse complement strand
AAAAAAACTCTGACTTTAAAAGGAGAGTCTAAGGAAGGGCTTAAGTGGGAAGAAACCCTTACCTTCTATGGTGACAATTACGAGGTTGATATTGATCTTGGGATCAAGAATGCTAAAGAAACCGATTACTCCGGCACGATCTCTTTAAATCTCTTTAAATCACTTAAAAACGCAAAGAAGGGCAGATATGTTCATCTTGGCCCCGTATCTTACAGCGGCAAAAAGGTGCTTCGTGAAAAGACGGATAAGCTTATTTTAAAAAGTTATAAGGATGTGAAGTGGACCGGTCTTGAAGATAAATACTTTATCTTTGCCCTGATACCCTCTCAGGATAAAGAAATAAAGGTCGGTAAAACCAGCAATGAACTTGTCTATTCAAATCTCCTCTACCCTGTAACGCTTGCCCCTTCGGGCTTTAAGAAAATTAAACTCAAAGCCTATGCTGGACCCAAAGAGGTTGATATACTTGAAGATTTTGGTGTACATTTGGAAGATACGCTTAATTTCGGCATCTTTTCTGTTATTGCCAACCCACTGCTTTTTGTCTTAAAGTTTTTGTACAGATTTGTAGGAAACTATGGCATCGCCATAATCATTCTTACTATTATTATAAAGATAATATTCTATCCCCTCACATTTAAGAGCCTGCAATCAATGAAGCATATGCAGAAGATGCAGCCTCAAATCGCCACCTTAAAGGAAAAATATAAAGATAATAAGGAGAAGATGAACAAAGAGCTGATGGAGTTGTATAAAAGAAGCAAGGTAAACCCTTTAGGCGGATGTCTTCCTATGGCGCTTCAGATACCCGTCTTTATCGCACTTTATAATGTCCTTCTCCTTTCCATAGAATTAAGGCATGCCCCCTTCTTCTTGTGGATAAACGACCTTTCCGCCAAAGACCCCTATTATATAACGCCTATTATTATGGGGGCAAGTATGCTGATACAACAGAAGATGAGCCCTTCGGCAATGGATCCGCAGCAGGCAAAGATGATGCTTATAATGCCCGTCGTCTTTACCTTCATGTTTCTGAATTTCCCGTCAGGCCTTGTCATTTACTGGCTTGTAAACAATATCCTTTCCATAGCTCAGCAGTACTACATCCATAAAAAGGTGTAACCGCCGCATTTTAAGGGAAATGAATCATCTCGCCGATTCAGATACGATTGCCGCCATATCAACCCCCCTTGGAGAAGGAGGGATCGGCATAGTAAGGGTAAGCGGCCCGGATTCATTAAAGATACTTAGAAAAATCTTCAAACCGAAAAAGGCTCCTTTATTTAAGTCATTTGAATCCCATAAACTATATTATGGTGAAGTGCTTGAGCCCGAGTCTGCTCAAAGGCTTGATGACGGATTGGTCGCCTTTATGAAAGGTCCCAACTCCTATACAGGCGAAGATGTCGTTGAGATAAATGCCCATGGAGGCGTTATAGTTTTAAGGAGTATCCTTGAGGCGGTGCTTTTAAGCGGGGCAAGACCTGCGGAGCCCGGAGAGTTTACCAAGAGGGCGTTTTTAAACGGGAGGATTGACCTTACCCGGGCAGAAGCGGTAATTGATGTTATAAAGGCAGACACCGTCCTGTCCCTGCAAGCCGCACAGAACCAACTGAAAGGCCAACTTTTCAAAGAGGTTGATGCGATCAAAGAAAAACTGGTGGAGGTGCTTGCGCACATCGAGGCGGAGCTTGATTTTCCCGATGAAGATGATGTCGGAGAACTTTCACCAAATGAAATCCATTCCTGCCTTATGGAAACAAACAACCACATAAAAAAACTCCTGTCAACATATGAAGACGGAAAGATACTTAGAGAGGGGCTTAAGATCGTTATACTGGGAAGGCCGAACGCCGGCAAGTCAAGCCTCTTAAATGCCTTGTTAAATGAAGAACGAGCAATCGTAACCTCACTGCCGGGAACAACACGCGATGTAATTGAAGAGACGGTAAATATAAAGGGCATCCCTGTAAAGTTTATGGATACTGCGGGTTTGCGTGAAGGTAATGACGAGGTCGAAACGATTGGCGTAAGTTTTGCCAAAAAAAGATTGGAAGGGGCGGCGCTTGTTTTATATGTGATCGATGCCGAAATGGGTATAGAAGACGACATTGAGATATTAAATGGAATAAAAGATAAAAAAATTATTATCGTTCTGAATAAGATGGACAGAGTTGATTCACGCAGGATAGACGAACTTAAAAAAGGGTTTAAAGACCTCTCCGGTGTAGCCGTATCTGCGCTTTATAAAGACGGTATTGAAGAACTTAAAGGAATAATCTGTCAAAATGCGCTTCACCACCCTTTAGACAAGGAATGCATCGGGGTTGTTATAAATGATGTCCGCCACAAAAATGCCTTGCAGGAGACCGCTCAATCGATAAAAAGGGCGGTTAAAACCCTGAGTAAAAGATTACCCAAAGAGTTTATTGCCATAGAACTTAGAGAGGCAGTACACGAACTCGGCAAGATCACCGGAGAGATTACGACAGAGGACGTGCTGGAGAGGATATTCAGCCGTTTTTGCGTGGGTAAATGATTTTCAGATTATCCTTTTCCCACTGTATAATGCCGCCGGTCATATTATAGACCTTTTTAAAACCCAATTTATCCATTATTTTAATACTGCGACCGCTGCGTCCACCGGAACGGCAATATATCAGGTATGTCTTGTTTTTGTCTAATTCGTTTATCTTATCCTTAAATGTTGCCGCAAGATAATCTATATTCAATGCATTCTCTACATGACCGCTTGAGAACTCCTCAGGTGTCCTAAGGTCAACGATTATAAAATCGGGGTTGTTTTTATTGTCCTGAATAAGTAAAAAGGCCGCTTTGGGGGTAATATTTTTTAATATCCTGCCGTTCCCATCTACAGAGTTTTCCACACCTGCATACATCCACTTAACTGCAAATATCAACCCTGAAACAATAATGACTGATAAAATTACTACAAATAATCTCTTGTTGTCCATAGCGCTTACCCCCTTTTCAAGATTAAAATCTCAAATATTTTTCCCCTAAGGCCTTTCACCAATCAAACCCAGTCCTTTATGCTTTTCACTTATTATATCGGCAAGTCTGCTCAAGGCTTCAAGGTCTTTATCACCGGGAAGTCCCTTACATAAAACCGGTTCCAGCATCTCTGTCTTGATATTCGGCATGAGACCTTTTATCTGGTCAACAAGACGCGCCCCCCAGCCGAAAGAGCTTATTACAGATACAAACTTGAGTTTTGGTTTTAATATGTTTGCAATATAGGCTGCTAAAACAATATTGGGATGAGCGCCGCCAAGTATTACAGGGGTGGCAGTCACAAGGGTCGCCGCATCGACAAGTGCCTCGGCAAGTATCCCCAGATCTACATGGGTTAACTCAAACTGTTCTACATTAACCCCTCTTCCGACAAGCTCATCTACAAGTCTGTCAACCATCTTTTTTGTGCTGCCGTGCATGGAAATATAAGGGATCAGGACTGTATTCTTTGGCTCTCCCAAAACCCAATCCTTATAAGCATCAATAATAAAATCGGGTTTGTCAAAAATGGGTCCGTGACTTGGCGCAATC
>JALXFI010000402.1 GCA_027069035.1 bacterium | reverse complement strand
ACCCGTAACTCGTAACTCACAACATCATGCATCTCAGTCTTTTTCAGTGCCCTCTGTGTATTCTGTGGTTAAAAATTTACTGCATCTTTTGTGGTTAGCCTATTCCGTCTTAACCGCTATATAAAGACTGCCTCTACCTCTTAATATTCGGAACAAAACCACGTCGCTTTTCTTTAAATTATCAAGCGCCTTTAGATAATCTTTCAGGTCAGTCACTTCATTGTGATTGATCTCTTTTATAACATCGCCCCTTCTTAAGCCGGCATTATCTGCAGGGCTCCCGGCTTTAACGCTGACAATGATAACTCCGCTTGAATCTTCAATGCCGAAGCGTCCCGCAATATCAGGGGTAATCTCCTTTACCGTAAGACCAAGTTTGCCGGATTCTTCATGTGCATCCTTCTTGGCCAGCTTCTCCTCTTTAAGTTCTCCCAATTTAACATTCAGGACAACCTCTTTGCCGTTTCTTATAACCTTTAATTTAACCTTTTTATCCGGAGGGGTATTGGCAACAATCCTTGGAAGGTCGTGATAGGTCGCAATCTCTTTGCCGTCAAATTCCACAATTATATCTCCGGCCTTAACCCCGGCCTTTTCCGCAGGGTCGCCCTCATTCACGGATGACACCAGGGCACCTTTGATTTTCTTAAGGCCGAAGGATTTTGCAAGCTCAGGGGTTACCTCCTGAATACTTACGCCAAGCCAGCCCCTTACCACCTTTCCACTTTTCTTAAGTTGGGATACTATGTTTTTCGCCATATTTATCGGAATGGCAAAACCTATCCCCTGCCCGCCGGATATTATTGCCGTATTTATGCCGATAACCTCGCCTGCTATATTGAAAAGCGGCCCTCCGGAATTTCCCGGGTTTATTGATGCATCGGTTTGTATAAAGTCGTCATAAGGGCCAGCGCCGATAACCCTGCCTTTGGCGCTCACAATGCCCGCCGTAACCGTATGTCCTAATCCGAACGGATTGCCTATTGCCAGAACCCACTGTCCTACCGCAACCTTGTCTGAATCTCCAAGGGCCACCACCGGCAAATCTTCTTTAGGCTCTATCTTTAAAAGCGCTATATCGGTTCTTGAGTCTTTCCCTATGATTTTTGCGGTATATTTATCTCCTGAAGAAAGTATGACCAGAACCTCGTCGGCATGTTCCACTACATGATTGTTTGTCATAACATATCCGTTTTTATTTATTATAAAACCGGAACCAAGGCTCTGAGATTTGTACTCTTTTTGGGGTAGGTCCCCAAAGAACTTATCAAAAAAATCATCTCCAAAAAAGTCCTCAAAAGGCCCTTTAAATTGCGGGGGAATATTGTGATGTTTTGACCCTTTTATTACCTGTGTTGTACTTATATTGACAACAGCAGGATTGAGTTTTTTTGAGAGTTGAACAAAGTTTGGTCCAGTAAACGAAACCGGCGAAGCTCCATTGCCCTCCTGCCAGAAGACTTCGGCTTCGGTTGACGGCGTAACACCGGAAATGGTATTGAGTATAATCCCAATCGAAATAGAGACAATTCCTACAATGACAAGCGAAGCAATTCCAAACCTTTTATCAAAAATTCTCTTCATAATAAACGCATCCTTTCTTGTTTTAATATAAAACGCTTATAAGTGAAACATATTTAGTTTATATCCGGATTTATGGATGGACACTATTTAACCTCCACCTTTATCTGCTTCAGCTTTCTCGTTGATGTTTTAGGCAGTTCTATCTTAAGCACCCCATTTTTGTAAGAGGCCTTTACCCTGTCCTTATCAACGGTGTTGGGTAGTGTAAAACTCCTTTGAAATGTCCCGTAAGACCTTTCCATCCTATGAAAATTTTCTTCCTTAACTTCTTTTTCAGACTTCCTCTCGCCCTTAAGCAAAAGAATATTGTCTTTTACCTCTACAACAACATCATCTTTGTTGATACCGGGAAGCTCAGCCTTCAGGACGATCTCCTTATCTGTCTCATATATATCCACCGCAGGAGACCACACCCCTCTTACCAAATCCTCTTCGCCCCTTGTTTTGGTGATAAAATCATCAAAAAGCCTGTTCATCCTGTCCTGAATCGTTAAAAGGTCTTTAAAAGGATCCCATTTTACAAGCGCCATAATCTTTTACCTCCTAAGTCTCTTAAAATCCTGTTCTTTTCAATTTAAGCCTTCACTGTGATACTCCCTCTTTCGTTGCGTTCATGATGCCTTTAGTTTAAATCATACTCCTTTGCATATTTATGACATATTAAAAAAATATTAATAATCATTAACCGATAGCTTCAGCCCGTTTTATATCGGCCTTTTTAAATAAAAGGCCGCCCTTTTCATCACTGTCTATCAATATCCCGTCACCCGCTGAAAAAGCGCCTTTAAGCACTTCCGTAGCGATCTCATCCTGCACCAACTTTTGAAGAGTCCTTTTAAGCGGCCTTGCGCCGTAAACAGGGTCGTAACTTTTCTCACAAAGTATCTCCTTTGCCCTGTCGGTCAGTTCAACACTCAAGTCCTTATCTCTGAGGAGATTATTAAGCTTATTTAACTGTATATTTATAATACTCTTTATGTCATCCCTTGAAAGGCCATGAAATATTACAATATCATCAATACGGTTCAAGAATTCCGGTTTAAATGATGACTGTAAAACATCCATCACCCTCTTTTTCATTTCATCATAATCCTTTTCTCCCAGGTCGGTAATAAACCGACTTCCGATGTTAGAGGTCATGATGATAACGGTATTTCTGAAATCTATGGTTCTGCCCTGACCGTCGGTAAGACGTCCGTCATCAAGTATCTGGAGCATGATATTAAAGATATCGGAATGCGCCTTTTCTATCTCATCAAAGAGCAAGACGGAATAAGGCCTTCTTCTTACCGCCTCCGTGAGATAGCCGCCCTCTTCATACCCCACATAACCGGGAGGGGCTCCAATGAGCCTTGCTACTGAATGTTTCTCCATAAACTCCGACATATCTATCCTTACCATGGAATCCTCGTCGTCAAAAAGAAACTCTGCAAGGGAACGCGCCGTTTCGGTCTTGCCTACACCTGTCGGCCCCAAGAAGATAAATGAACCTGTCGGACGGTTCGGGTCCTGAATGCCGGCACGCGCGCGTCTTACCGCCTTTGATACGGCGCTTATGGCCTCGTCCTGTCCTATAACCCTTTCTTTGAGCCTCTCTTCCATGTGAAGGAGTTTATCCCTTTCACCCTCCATAAGCCTGGTTACAGGTATGCCCGTCCACTTAGACACGACCTCCGATATATCCTCCGAGTCCACCTCTTCCTTAAGCATGCGCCGGACTTTCTGAAGATCCTCCAACCTTGAACGTTCCTCCTCTATCTTTTTATTTATCTCTCCGATGCTGCCGTATTTTAATTCGGCAGCCCTGTCGTAGTCGCCTTCTCGCTGGGCATTTTGTATATCGAGTTTAATCCTCTCAAGTTCGCCGTTTAGAGACTGAAGTCTCTGTATGATCTCCTTTTCGTTTTGCCAGTGGACCTTCATTGAGCTGCTTTTCTCTTTTAGTTCGGCAAGTTCTTTATCTAATTTTTTAAGTCTGTCCACAGACGCCTTATCCGTCTCTTTTTTAAGCGCCTGCTTTTCTATCTCAAGCTGGGTTATTCTCCTCTCAATCTCATCTATCTCGGTGGGAAGGCTGTCTATCTCTATCCTCAGTTTAGAGGCGGCCTCATCTATCAGGTCTATTGCCTTGTCGGGAAGATTCCTGTCTGCTATGTACCTGTTAGACAGAGTTGCGGCGGCGACAATAGCGGAATCGAGTATCCTCACCCCATGATGTATCTCGTATTTTTCCTTAAGTCCCCTTAAGATGGCTATCGTGTCCTCAACCGTAGGTTCGCCCACGTATATCGGCTGAAACCTTCTCTCCAAGGCAGCATCTTTCTCTATGTGTTTACGAAACTCATCAAGCGTTGTTGCCCCGACACATCGCAGTTCTCCCCTTGCAAGGGCGGGTTTCAGCATATTTGACGCATCCATTGCCCCTTCGGCAGCGCCGGCGCCTACAAGGGTATGGAGTTCATCAATAAAAACTATCACCTCGCCGGCGGATTCGCTTATCTCCTTTAAAATGGCCTTTAACCTGTCCTCGAATTCCCCCCTGTACTTTGTGCCGGCTATCAATGTTCCAAGATCAAGGGCAAGAAACTTTTTATTCTTAAGCGTTTCCGGCACATCCCCGCTTACAATCCTCTGCGCAAGGCCTTCGGCAATGGCGGTCTTTCCCACTCCGGCCTCGCCGATAAGCACGGGATTGTTCTTGGTCCTCCTTGAAAGCACCTGAATCACCCTTCTTATCTCGGCATCCCTGCCTATCACAGGGTCAAGTTTACCCTGTCTTGCAAGAGCCAAAAAGTCTCTTGTATAACGTTTAAGCGCCTGATACTTTTCTTCGGGGTTCTGGTCGGTAACCCTCTGCGAACCTCTGATAGAGACAAGGGCGTTTAATATATCATCCTTTTTTATACCAAGGGAAGAGAGTATGTTGGCAGATACTCCGCCCTTTTCAGAGACTATGGCAAGAAAGATATGCTCCGTGCTCAGATATTCGTCCTTCAGGCGTTCCGCTTCTTTAAATGCGTTCTCTATAACCTTTGAAAGCCTTTGAGAAAGATACAGCTCGCCTCCGCCATAGACCTTCGGAACCTTATCAATGGCCTTGTCAAGCTCCGAGGCAAGCGTCTTGGAGTCAACTCCAAGCTTCTGCAGGAGCGAGGGCACCACACCATCTCCCTGACCTACCATAGCCAGCATAAGATGTTCCACATCAACGGCCTGATGTCGGCGACTTTCGCAGATGACCCTTGCATTCTGCAACGCCTCCTGAGCCTTTATGGTAAATCTGTCAAATCTCATAAACCGCACCTTTTAATATTAAAAACAGGGTTCAAGGAATCAAGGGTTCGAGGGTTCAAGGGGTAAGTGAAGCAGAGACACCTAAAATCCTTCTCCCAAATCCCTTTGTGCCGAAAACCCGACATAAACATTTCATCAAGATCAAGGGGCAGAAGACTTTTTACCTCTCTAAGAAAACGGGGCAATCTACATTTCTCAAAACAAATTCAGTCGTGCTGCCCAGCACCATCTCAACTATCCTGCTGTGACTTGTTATACCCGTTAATATAAGGTCATGGCCGTTATCTTCATAATATGCCAATATCTCGTCAGGGGGACTGCCTGTGCGTTCAACAACCTCAACATTAAGCCTGTAGGGACTTAGATAATCCCTTGCCTCTGAAACGATCTTTTCACCGGCGACATCCTTACTTGTTACCACAAGGACGGTTAAGGAAAGTTTGAGGGTTTTAGATATCTCTGCCGCCGATTTCATGGCCTTGCTTGCATTGACGCTGCCGTCATAGACAAGAAGCGGCTTGCTTATCTCCTTAAACTCATTGGGCACAATCAGAATCGGTTTGGGAGATTTTCTTATTACGCCTTCGGCGATTGAGCCAAGCAGGCCGCTTTCAAATTGATAGTTTACACCCCGCCTTCCTATAATAACCAAATCGCTTACCCTTGCCTTTTCAACTATCTCGTTTGTGATTATACCGAAGGCAAGCACAGTCTCCGACTTGATTCTCTCATCCTTGCACTGAAGGCCGAAATTCTTTAGTAACTCGTCCCCCTTATTTTCCAGCATTTCTCTCATCTTGGCAGAAAAATTGAGATACGGTTCAAAACCAAGAGAGCCCGATAGATCGTGTAAAAAAGGTCCTTCAAGAGCAACAATGTCAACCACATTGAGCCCTGTCAGCGTTGCCTTAAACTTTTTCGCAAACCAAATGCCGTAACGAACGGCTGCCAAACCGTTAGGTGATCCGTCAACCGGGATAAGAATATTCTTGAACATAACACACCTCTCTTATAAAGTTATGACAACAGACCTTTAATGTCAACTCTATACTCCAAATCCGCTGTCGCGGGATTTGAAACCGGCAATACATCTATATTAAGGCATATGAGTTTTAATAATATCAATAGGTTTGTTGAAGTGTTTAAAAAAAGCCAATCGTCTTGTCTTATGTGGCCGGTCAGTAAAGAAGATACGTAATTTTATTCTAACTCTTCCAGCTCAGCTCTATCTTTCCCCTTGCCCCGGTAAGTTTAAATGCATTGCCCTCTTTCCAGTTAAGAGTTATCGGCACTTTTACAAGTTCGTCTATCTTTCTCTTAAGAAAACGTGCGCCGTATTTTATGCTGTAACCCTCTTTGGCAATAATATCAATTGCCTTGTCCGTCACTTCCAGTGTCTTTCCGTATAGTTCAATGCTCTTCATGATCTGTCCCATATACATTCTGGCTATCTCTCTTACTTCATCGTAGGTTAGAGGCGAAAATATTATAATATCATCTATACGGTTTAAAAACTCTGGAGAGAACGTACCCTCGACTTCTTTAAGCACATTTTTTCTGAAAGAGCTGAACTCGGCATCTTTTGAAAGAAAACCAAGAGGCTGGGTAAACTTTTTGAACTCATCCACACCAAGATTGGACGTCATAATAATAACGGAATCGCTGAAATAGACCCTTTTCCCTCTTCCGTCGGTAAGCCATCCCTCATCAAAGACCTGAAGAAAGAGATTTACTACAGAGGGGTTTGCCTTTTCTATTTCATCTAAAAGAACAACACTGTATGGATTCTCACGCACCTTATTGGTCAGTATCCCGCCTCTTTCAGAGCCTACAATCCCTCTCGGCATACCGATAAGCTTATCGACTCCAAGCCCCGCCTCTTTATACTCAGACATATCAAGACGTATCATCTTGTCATCACTGCCAAAGAAAAACTCTGCCAGAGCCTTCGCCAGTTCTGTCTTTCCAACGCCTGTAGGCCCTAAAAACAGCAGAACGCCATCCGGACGCTGATAGTTTTCCTTTAAAGGTCCTTTGTTAAGTCTCAATCTGCTTGCAAGGGATGAAACGGCCTCTTCCTGTCCTACAACACGTCCCCTCAATGCATCTTCCATACTTTCAAACCTTTCAGAAGTATCACGGCATATCATATCCCTCGGAATGTTTGTCTCCTGAGATATGACTTCGATTATATCTTCCGGTTCAACCTTTTTCTCGTCCTTGTTTATCTCCACCTTGACACTTGCGGTATCAAGCCATGATATGGGTTTATCGGGAAGGCGCAATGATCTCATATACCTGTGAGACATATCAAGAGATGTCTCTATTGCCTCATCGGTGATTTCAACGGAATAATTTCCCTCAAGTCTGGGCCTTAGCCCGTAGAGTATCTTTTTGGTATCGGATATATCAGGCTCATCAACGCAGACAACCCTGAAACGTCTTGCAAGGGCCTCGTCTTCGGCAATATACTCCTTATATTCGTTGAGAGTCGTTGCCCCGATTATCTGTACCTCTCCCCTCGCCAGTGTTGATTTAAAGATGTTTGCGGCATCGGAAGGAACCCCCATTGCCGAACCCGCCCCTATAATGGTATGAGCCTCATCAATAAAAAGTATAAAGTTCCTGCTCTCCTTAATCTCTTTTATTATCTTCTCCACCCTGTCTTCAAACATCCCCCTGAAAATAGTGCCGGCAACAATAGTATTCATCTGAAGGTTTATAACCTGTTTATTCCGAAGCCTTTTGGGGATACTTTGCGGTTCCAGTTCAAGTCTTCTTGCAAGGCCTTCCACTACTGCGGTCTTCCCAACACCGGGCTCGCCGACGATCATAACGGAGTTGGACCTTTCAACATGACAGAGTATCTCCAAGACCCTGTCTATCTCTTCCTCCCTGCCTATTATCGGAGGGAGTTTTTCAAATCTGGCAAGTTTATTAAGATTGACAGCAAAGTGTTTAAGATTTGCAGGCAGTTCGTATTTTCTCCGTAACTCCTCCTCAAACTCCTCCTTTGTCCTTATCTTTACGGCGACCCTTCTCATTATAAAATCAGGCGCAAGGCCGAAACTCTTGAAAATCTTAACAGGAAGGCTCTGGCTCTCCTGAAATATGGCTATAAAAAGGTCGGTAGAGTCAATCAGGTTCCTGCCCCATCTTTGAGCCTCTTCCCATGCCAGCTTAAAAATGGTTTTAGTAGAGGGGTGAACCTGAAGCCCGACACCTACATATTGTCTTGAAGCGGTAAGGTGGTCATTAAGGAAGTTTATTACTTGATTGGCATCAACATTGAGATCCGACATGATCTCATAGAAAAATACCTTTTCTACCTTTGTGAAGGATATAAATATATGCTCTACGCCAAGGTAGTAGTGCTGTCTCCTGCGTGATTCTTCGATAGCCTCTTCAAGTAGCCTCAAACCGCGATTGCTTAACCTGTCTCTAAAGCCTTCCAGTTCAAACATACTCAAACTCTATCACTTTAACGGTTAACATACAAGCATCGGCATAGTCCCCAAAAAAAAACCGTCTCTGTTTTTTTCAGCCTATACCTCAAACCGAACACACTCTATTTATCGGCAAATTCTAAAAAGCCTTCAATATAAAATTTAACAAAATATATCCGAGCTGTAAAGTCCTTTAGTCTTTATTATACCACCGCATGTACAAATAGGGAAGATTATACAAAAAAAGGAAGGGTAATGTATGCCCCCAAATCCCGACACGGCGGGATTTGAAATTGGCAATATATCCTTAACTGCTGCGTTTTCGGCGATTTTTTTTCTCACCGTACCGGTTATGTACGCCTCAAAAGAAAAATCCATTTAAGGCGTCTTGCCAATTTACCCAAAAACCTAAATCTGTTTTTAGGTATGCCCGGTACAGCCTTCATATTCAACGGAAATAGACGGCATAACCGGGGATACATTACGGAACAGGATAAAATCTATAAGACTTTTTATTATTTATCCAAACTCACGCCTATTATGGTCTGTCACCGCTTTCTTCATCTTCATTCACAACCTCGGCATCAACAACATCGCCTTTTTCTTCCGACTCTTCGGCGCCCTGTGCTCCTGTTTTATCCGCTCCCGTCTGTCCCGCCTCGCCCTGGGCCTGCTGCTTATACATCACTTCGGCAAGACTATGCGATGCCTGTGTTATCTTCTCAACGGCCTTCTTCATGGCATCCGCATCACCGGTCTCCAACACCTTTTTCCCTTCTGACAACGCATCCTCCAAACTTTTCACACTATCTTCCGGAAGTTTATCCTTATGTTCATTAAAGGTTTTTTCGGTAGTATATATAAGAGAATCAAGCTGGTTCTTAGTTTCTATAAGTTCCCTTTTCTTCTTGTCCTCATCCGCATGAGACTCAGACTCTTTCACCATCTTCTCAACCTCTTCCTTACTGAGGCCGCTGCTTGCCGTTATAGTGATATTCTGTTCCTTATTAGTTGCCTTATCCTTTGCGGAAACATTCAATATGCCATTTGCATCGATATCGAAAACCACCTCTACCTGCGGCACACCTCTTGGCGCCGGCGGTATTCCGGTAAGGTGAAATCTGCCAAGTGTCCTGTTATCGGCGGCCATCTCCCTTTCTCCCTGTAGAACATGGACTTCAACACTCGTCTGACTGTCAGCAGCGGTTGTAAATATCTCACTCTTTTTTGACGGAATGGTTGTATTTCTTGGAATAAGTTTTGTCATTACACCGCCAAGCGTCTCAATCCCTAATGATAGAGGTGTAACATCAAGGAGGACAACCTCTTTTACATCACCGGCAAGCACCCCTGCCTGAATGGCGGCGCCAATGGAAACAACCTCATCGGGATTTACACCTCTGTGGGGCTCTTTCCCGAAAAAGTCGGTAACGATCTGCTGAATCTTAGGCACACGCGTCATGCCGCCGACAAGAACGACCTCTTTTATATCCGACGCATTTACTCCTGCGTCTTTTAGCGCCTGCTTACAAGGCGGAAGGCATCTTAAAAAGACGTCCTCGCAAAGTTGCTCAAGCTTTGCTCTGCTTAATTTTAGATAAAGATGTTTCGGTCCCGAAGCATCAGCCGTTACAAAAGGCAGGTTTATATCCGTCTCCTTTACGGATGAAAGCTCTATCTTTGCCTTTTCTGCCGCCTCTTTAAGCCTCTGAAGGGCCATCCTGTCGGCGCTAAGGTCAATACCCTGGTCTTTTTTAAACTCTTCTATAAGCCAATCTATGATCTTCTGGTCTATATTGTCTCCACCAAGGTGTGTGTCTCCATTGGTTGATTTTACCTCAAAAACCCCCTCGCCCACTTCAAGTATGGATATATCAAAGGTGCCGCCACCAAAATCAAAGACAGCAATAAGCTCCTCTTTTTTCTTATCAAGTCCATAGGCAAGAGCGGCGGCAGTAGGCTCGTTTATGATCCTCTTCACGTCAAGACCGGCTATCTTACCCGCATCCTTTGTGGCCTGTCTTTGACTGTCGTTAAAATATGCAGGGACCGTGATAACCGCCTCCGTCACGGTCTCTCCAAGATAGACCTCAGCGGATCTCTTCAGTTTTTGAAGCACCATTGCAGATATCTCAGGAGGTGTATAGTGCTTGCCGTTGATATCCACAACCGCCCTGTTCATAT
>JALXFI010000401.1 GCA_027069035.1 bacterium | reverse complement strand
GGCAGATTCCTTAAACCTGCCGCCTATGGTGCAGGACAACAGTTCTCCGTTCAGAACGGCATTTACCGTGTCCATAGAGTCAAGAAAGGGTGTGACCACCGGCATATCTGCCGCCGACAGGGCAAAGACTATCATTACAGCCATTGCCGATGATGCCGAGCCTTACGACCTTGTCCGTCCCGGGCATGTGTTTCCGCTGAGGGCTCGTAAGGGCGGCGTGCTTGTACGCGCGGGTCAGACGGAGGGGGCTGTGGATCTTACCCGAATAGCAGGGCTTAAACCCTCAGGCGTTATCTGCGAGATCATGAATGACGACGGAACGATGGCGAGGTTTCCTGATCTTAAGCGTTTTTCCGAGACCCATGGATTAAAGATCGTTACTATAGCGGATATAATTGCCTATCGCTTAAGGCGCGAAAGCCTTGTAAGAAAGGTTGCAAACGCCTCTCTTCCCACACGGTGGGGTGGAGAATTCCGGGCGATAGCTTATGAGAATGATGTGGATTTCCATGAACACCTGGCGCTTGTAAAGGGTGAGATATGTCCGGACGAGCCTGTCTTGGTAAGGGTCCATTCGGAGTGTCTTACAGGGGATGTCTTTGGTTCTGAAAGATGCGACTGCGGGGAACAGCTAAAGTGTGCGATGAAGATTATAGACAGGGAAGGCAAGGGTATAATATTGTATATGCATCAGGAGGGAAGGGGGATAGGGCTTGCCAATAAGCTCAAGGCCTATACCCTGCAGGACGAAGGGCTTGATACGGTTGAGGCGAACAAAGAACTTGGTTTTAAGGCGGATCTCAGGGATTACGGCATAGGAGCTCAGATACTTATAGACCTTGGGGTAAAGAAAATGCGTCTTTTAACCAACAATCCAAAGAAGATCAGGGGGCTTGAGGGCTATGGCCTTGAGGTTGTGGAAAGGGCGCCCCTTGAGATAATGCCGAACAAGAAGAATATCGGCTATCTTAGAACGAAAAAAAATAAATTGGGACATATCATCAACAACCTGGAGGGCAGTAAAGGAAATTCTTTGGAAGATGATACATGCAACAGTATAAGATGCAAGTGCTGAGTTCAACCCAAATCCCGCGATTGCGGAATTTGGGAGAAAGGTGTTTTTTTTAACTCAGAAAGGTATTCATAGCTTGAGGATTGAAGTGTTCCAGTTTCTTCTGAACCCTTGAACCCTGGTTTATTCTTGTACCAATATTTAAAGATATCTTTGAAAGGAGAAACCAATGCCTAATATCTATGAAGGTAGTCTTATTGCAAGCGGTTTAAAGTTTGCTGTTGTATTAAGCAGATTCAATGATTTTATCAGCAATAGACTTAAAGAAGGTGCGATGGATACCCTGTTGAGAAGCGGGGCGGGGGAGGATGATATCGACCTGATCTTGGTGCCAGGCTCATTTGAGATACCCGTTGTGGCAAGTGTACTTTCAAAAAAAGGAAAATACGATGCCATTATTTGTCTGGGCGCAGTCATAAGGGGGAGCACGCCGCACTTTGATTATGTCTGCTCTGAGGTGTCCAAAGGCATTGCAAGGGTTTCCATTGAGTCCGGTATGCCTGTTGTTTTTGGGATCATTACGGCCGATAATATTGAGCAGGCTATCGAAAGGGCGGGGACTAAATCAGGCAACAAGGGAAGGGATGCCGCACTTTCGGCAATAGAGATGGTAAATCTTTTAAAAGGGTTAAGATAGGCGGATAACGCTGAGAAGAGACCCTTTTAGTATGATTTTTTGTTTTGATGGATTTTGAGTTTGTGAATGTAATATGGGAAGCAGACATAAGGCGAGGGAGTTTGGTCTAAAGATACTTTATCAGATAGATGTGTGCAATAAGAGCGATGTTGAAGAGGCAATACAGATTGCTCTGGCTCTTACCGACCACAACGGGGTTGATATGGGACATGCCCTGAGATTAGTGCGCGGGGTTATGGCTAATAACGATACGATTGCTGACTCTATAAGGCAGGTTACCTCTCACTGGAGGGTTGACAGGATGGATGTGGTTGACAGGAATATTTTGCGGATCGCATTTTTTGAACTTTTCTACTGTGATGACATACCGTTTAAGGTTGCCATAGATGAGGCAATAGAACTTGGCAAGGCCTACGGCACCAAGGAAACCCCACAGTTTATAAACGGGGTGCTTGATGCTGCTGTGAAGAGGTTTTCGGACGAGGGTTCTCAGGAAAGCCGGAGTTTGTAATGGTTGTTGATGTGATTGCGATAAAGAGCTTAATAAAACGTATAAAATGCCTGTAGGTATTCATCTCTCTATTGGGGGCGGCCTGTCGTCAACCGTTCAGAAGGCCGCAGCAATGGGATGTGATGTCCTTCAGGTGTTTGTTAGAAATCCAAGGGGATGGCGCGCACGGAGTATTGGCGAAGATGAGGCGGCGGCCGTAAGGGACTCTCTTAAAAAGAGCGGCGTTTCTTTTCTTGTTATTCACACGCCGTACCTTATAAATCTTGCCGCATCCGATGAGAGGATATATTCACTCTCCATCGAAGCGGTAAAGGAAGACCTTGCCGCGGCAAACCTTATTGGAGCGGATTTTGTTGTAACCCATATAGGCAGCACAAAGGGCGGAGATCTCTTGTCCGGAACGGAGAGAGTCATTAATGCCCTTCACGAGATTGTTAAAGGTACAGCGGGCATTAAATCAAAACTTCTCCTTGAAAACTCATCCGGTTCAGGCTCACACCTTGGCAACAGTATGAAAGGGTTGGGTGAGCTGATCTTGCCTTTTAAAAACTCCAACAGGGTGGGCGTTTGTATAGATACATGTCACGCCTTTGCCGCCGGTTATCCTTTTGACTCTAAAAAGGTTGTTGACGGTTTTGCCCGGGAAGTCGATAGGTTTATTGGTTTTGACTATCTTTCCCTTCTCCATATAAACGACTCAAGAAGAGATCTTGGTTCAAGGATAGATATCCATGAACATATAGGCAAAGGCTTTATCGGTTTAAAGGGTTTTTCTCGTTTGGTAAACCATCCGCAGTTTAGGGATATTCCTATGGTGCTTGAAACCCCTAAGGATAAAAAAGATGATGACGCAATAAATATTGGGTTGATAAAAGGCCTTTTTCATAAAAAGAAAGGTAGCCTTAAGCCGCATTGAAGCAGTAACTGAGATTTGTTCGTTTGAGAAGATTTATTGATAGGAGGAGTGTAGATTGAAAGTAATAGTTATAGGGGCCGGCGTTGTTGGATATACAATAGCCGAGAAGCTTTCATCCGAAGGGCATGATGTTGTGGTTGTTGAAAACAACGAGATAATAATCAAGGATGTAAAAGAAAGCCTTGATGTCAATGTGGTTGAAGGCAACGGGAGCAGCCCGAAGGTGCTTAGAGAGGCGGGCATTGAACAGGCCGATATGGTCATTGCGGTTACGGATAGCGATGAAGTAAATATGATCGCATGTCTTATTGCGAGCACTCAAACGAAGATACCAAAGAAAATAGCGCGCATAAGAAATCCTGATTATACGGCATATCAGAAATTGTTTGAGGAAGGCCCGCTTACACTTGATTTCAACATAAACCCTGCAAGGGCTGCTGCGGAAAGG
>JALXFI010000400.1 GCA_027069035.1 bacterium | reverse complement strand
ACATAGACCTCAGGGTCTCCACCATGCCGACCGTCTACGGCGAGAACGTGGTCTTGAGGATACTTGATATGAGCAAGGTTGTTGTCGGACTGGACAGCCTTGGGTTCAGCGAGAACGATCTCTCTGTGTTTAAACAGCTTCTTGAAAAGCCCTTTGGAGTAGTTCTTGTTACAGGCCCGACCGGATCGGGAAAGACAACGACCCTGTACTCCGGGCTCATGTACATAAATTCTCTTGAAAAAAATGTTATGACACTTGAGGACCCTGTTGAATACAGGGTTCCTCTTATCCGTCAGTCGCAGATAAATCCAAAGGCCGGACTTACCTTTGCGGTCGGGCTCAGGGCATTCTTAAGACAGGACCCTGATGTTATCCTTGTCGGTGAAATAAGGGATCATGAAACGGTTGAGATGGTTATAAGGGCATCTCTTACAGGCCACCTTGTCCTTTCAACCGTTCATACAAATGATGCAGCCTCGGCGCTTCCCAGACTCATGGATATGGGAGTGCAACCGTATTTTATTCCATCAACGATCGCCGGTGTCGTGGCGCAGAGGCTTGTAAGAAAGATATGCACACATTGCAAAGAACCTTACGAGCCAACCGACGAGGAGCTTTACGCATTTTCCCTGGAAAGAAAAAAAGGACAGCAGTTCCTTAAGGGCGCCGGCTGTGAACACTGCAGCGGGTCCGGCTATAAAGGCAGGATTGCAATATTTGAGATACTTACTATGAACAAGGAGATAATAGACCTTGTAATGAAACGGGAATCGGGTTCGGCCATATATGAGGCGGCAAGAAGAAACGGGATGGTAACGATAAGGGAGGACGGGGCAAAGAAGGCGGCTCAGGGCATAACTACATTACAGGAGGTTATGAGGGTGGCGGAGAGGAGGCTGAGCGTCTCTTCAAGGAATAGGAAGGTGTTGGTTAAAAAGGAAGATAAAAAGACTGATAATTCCAAGAAACCGCTTAAGGTCATGGCAACCCCTTGAATCCTCGAATCCTTGCCCCCTTGAACCCTATAATTTAAGGTGAACTATAAAAATGTTTGAGTTTGAATACAGAGCGGTTGATAATAACGGTGTTATTTCCACGGGGTTGATGAACGCGGTATCCGACATCGACCTTGAAGGGAGGCTTTCAAACATCGGCTATACCCTTATTGAGGCAAAGAAGAAAAAGGACAAGAAATCGGTTGCCTTTAAATTCGGCAGGATAACAAGAAGAAATCTAATCAGCCTTACCATATACCTTCACACCGCGGTGTCGTCAGGCGTGCCTCTGCTTATGGCGATCGAAGGGTTTATGACACAGCTTAAGGACGAGAAGTTCAAAGCCCTGTTAAAGAGTATTGCCATAAACATTAAGGACGGAGATATGTTTGCCGAGGCATTGAGAAGATATCCCGATGTCTTTCCGAATGTCTACATAAACCTTGTAGAGGCGGGGGAGATGGCGGGCAAACTCGATGAGACCCTTGCCAATATCATCTCATACCTTGAAGGTCAGGAAAAAATAGTTGAGAGCATAAGGCAGGCAACCGTATATCCGGCGGTAGTCTTAAGCCTTGTTACGGCGCTTATAATATTTATATTCTCTTTTGTACTCCCGAAATTTACGGCTATTTTTGAATCAACAGGGGTTGCCTTGCCCCCGTCCGCACGCTTTTTAATAGGGGTGTCGGCTTTTTTTAAAAATGGGTGGATGTTTATGATAGGAGGGCTTATAGGGGTTTTTTTTTGTTCACAGTTTTATCCAAGAGCAGTATAGGCGCGGCGGCAATAGACAGGATAAAGCTTAAGATACCCATATTCGGAATGCTTATAATGAAGACCTCGATGTCGCAGTTTGCATACAACATGGCTGCGATGCTGAACTCGGGTATAGACATAAGCAAGACATTTTCTCTCCTGGAAAAGGTGGTGCAGAACAAATGTATATCAAACTCTATAAGTACGGTTCATATGAAGATACGAGGGGGATCATCCATAACGGAGGCTATGACGGAGAGCAGGCTCTTTCCTCCGCTTGTGCTTCAGATGTTCTCTGTTGGAGAAAGCACCGGTTCTCTTCCGCAAGTCCTTGAGAAAGTTAAGGAATACTATGAAAGGGATGTTGCGAACTCAATAAAAAAGGCCTTTGCCGTTATAGAACCTGCTATTACTATAATACTTGGTCTGATAGTCGGAGGCGTGGCGGTTACTCTATTCCTCACACTGTATAAGATAATAATTGCGGTGGGGCATTCATAGGGATAAAGATATAAAATGATAAAGAAAAATTACATAGGGATCGAATTTACAAAGGATAAGGTGCGGCTTATCGAGACGGAGCCCCTTCAGAACGGAAGAGACAGGGTCCTTCATTTTAAGGAGGTGGAGTATGGCCGGATAAGCGATGTAGAGATTTCGATAGAGATAAAGAAGGCGCTTGAAGGCGGCGGGTTTGGAGCGGATACAGCCTGTGTTGTGCTCCCTGACAATAATTTTATTCAAAAAACCGTATATGTGCCCAAACTCTCTAAAAAAGACTTGAATAAATATATACTTAGAGAGGTAAAAAAGGGACTAAATCTGTCTGAGAAAGAAGTTGCCTTTGATTACATTGTGCTTAATGAATCGATTGAATTCGGTGTAAAGAAGCTTAAAGTCTCTGCCTTGGGCGCCCCAAAAAGCATTGTTGCAAGATATACGGATATAATAAAAGAGGCAGGGCTTAAGACGGACGTGGTTTTACCGTTATCACTTGCAATGCAGAAAATCATGATGGCTGGAAACGGTGATGCCGGAGAGATCCCCGTATCTCTGATATATCTGGGCAGAGAGCATACCATCATAAATGTCGTAAACGGAGAAGAGGTGCTTTTTTCAAGGTCTCTGAATATTGGCATAGGAAAACGCGATGATGCTGCAGAGGACAATGTACAGGAATTGAGCGCCGATGGTTTCAATACGGTGGTTTTTGACCCTGTTTTGCCTGTAAATACAAAGATAAAGGACCCAAACCTTGTAAAGGCCATACAGGAGATAAAAAGGACGCTTCTCTACTGCAAAAAGGAGATTACGGGAAGAAACGTTGCCTTTGCGCTATTGGCGGCCCACGACGGGATATCCGATGATACGCTGAACGCATTCAGGGAAATGCTGGAGATAGAGGTAACTCCATGGGATATGTCTCAAGCCCTGACCGGCAAAGATGTCAAGCTCGATGTGTCCTGTATCTTTGCCATTGGCGCAATCATGTCTGCAAGGGGGGAAAGGCGCTTTAGGCTGGTTCCGCATCACATGACGGATCAAAAGACACGCACCTTAATGTACAGACTTGCCGTGTATTTGATCATATTATTCTTTTTAGGCGGCGGCCTGAGCTTTGCCATACAGAAGATGACCCTGTCGGATCTGAGTTTGTTCAGAGCCGATATGGAAAAAAGGATTGATAAAGGCATAGAGGCGGTTAAGCTTTCTGCCCGGTATAAAAAAATGGCAAGGGCGGCGCGTATAAAGAAACAGGTTTTAAACACATTAAGGGCAAGGCAGCCTGATATCCAAAGAATTTTCAAGAAGATCAGCGTGGTTATGCCGGAAGGGGCATTTC
>JALXFI010000399.1 GCA_027069035.1 bacterium | reverse complement strand
CCCTTATGCTGAGAGAGGCGGGAGTTTTTCTTTATTCCTTTAAACCGGTTTTTTTAAATGCCGCTCAATGGTGGATTATGCCTTTTGCCGTTGGTGAAGCCCTTGTGCCGGGCTCATTCCTTTTATTCAGCCTTGTTTTTTCTAAAAAAGACGCTGAAGAATCCTTAAGAGGATGGCTTTATATACTTGTGTTTTCCTTCATAATGCCTGTTGGAATACTTATATATTCTTTTGCCTTTTCCCGTTTTATTGGCACGCCATTATTTGCAGACAACGTTTTTATTATCCCTCTCCAAAAGGCGGGGCAGTTTTTTTATATCTTTTATCTGATATGCCTTGTCCTTGTGCTTGCAAATTTTGAGGCGACCTTAAGGGCATCTTCTATGTCTAAGAGATGGAAGATAAAGTTTATGATACTTGGCTTTGGCGCAATAACCGCTTTCCTTATATTTCAGGCGAGCCAGACGATCCTCTACTCCTCGATACAGACGACGTTTTTTCCTGCAGCGTCGGCCGTAATAATGCTTGGCCTTTTCCTTATAGTTTTGGCTGTGGTCAGAAACAGGTTGCTGAATGTTGATATTTTCATTTCAAGGCACGCGATATACAACACATTTACTATTATATTTGCAGGTTCTTACCTTGTTCTTGTTGCATTGGCCGTAAAGGGTGCGCAGTACTTCGGCATGAGCAAAAGCACAACAACGCTCAGCCTTTTTATATTTGTCGCGCTTATCGGTTTGGCAGTAATCCTTCTTACCGAGCGTTTAAGAATCAAGCTGAAGGTATTTATTGTGCGCAATTTTTACAGGCAGAAATATGATTTTAGAAAACAGTGGATTGAAGTAACTGAAAAATTGGGCACGCAGATGAGTTCTGATTTGCTGCATGAAGCCCTTTTGGATTTCATCCAGTCTGCGCTAAACGCAAAAAATCTTTCTATATGGCTTCTTGATGAAAAAAAGGGCGGTTATGTGACGGCCTTATCAAGGGGAGTTGATATAAGTAAATCAAAGATCTCTATTGACAGTCTTTTAGTCAAGTATTTTAAAAAGAAAAGGTCGATATTGTCTATGGATAGTGTGTTGAAAGAGAAAGATATCAGTAAGTTATATGGGGAAAACAAAGAGATGTTCTTTGAATCTAAAGCAGAGCTTTGCGTCCCCCTTATTTCTCAGGACAATCTGTTGGGCTTTATTACTGTTGGCAAGACTATTGGCGGAGAACCGTATGGATACGATGATATCGCTCTTCTGTCTGTTATGTCGGGACATGTTGCAAATCACATGATGCGCATAAAACTCTCGGAAGAGATACTCTCGGCAAAAGAGACGGAGGCATTCCACAATCTTACTTCGTTTTTTGTTCATGATATAAAGAACATTCATTCGATGCTCTCCCTGATGCTTAAAAATGCCGAAGAACATATCCATGACCCTCAGTTTCAAAAGGATATCTTATTGACTATTGGGAGCGCCGTTAAAAAAATGGACTCTGTTATAACAAGGCTCTCTGAAACACCGAAGAATGTTGAGTTGGTTTTGGTTGAAACGGACTTGAAAGGTCTTATTAAAGAAGCCGTTGATAAATTCAAGAGAATGACGCTTAAGGATGCCGGTGGGAATATTAGTATAGTGGAAGAGTTCTTTGATATTCCTCATGTAAATATTGACAGGGAGAAGATTAAAAGTGTAATAATAAACCTTATGCTGAATGCTTATCAGTCCTTTAATGGAAGGGCAGGGGAGATAGAAGTGGCGCTTTCAAGGGATTCTTACCATATTATACTTTCGGTTTCCGATAACGGTCCAGGGATAAATGATGAATTTATCAGAAAATATCTCTTCAGGCCTTTTAAGACAACAAAGAAGAAAGGGCTTGGAATCGGTCTGTACCAATGTAAAAAGATAATAGATGCGCATAAGGGTAGGATAGAGGTGGAAAGCGAGATAGGCAAGGGGACTGCTTTTTATATTAAACTGCCTATAGAAGAGTAAAAAATATCCGAGAAAGGAATATTTTTGTGGAAAAACCCAAACTTTTAATCGTTGAAGACGAAGAGGCGATAAGGGTGCAGTTAAAGTGGGCGCTTGCCGAGGAATATGAAGTGTTTATGGCGGCAAACCTTGAAGAGGCGCTTACAATATTTAATAAGGAACTGCCCCATGTGGTTACCCTTGATCTTGGACTATATCCTTATGAAAGGTCGGCTGACGAAGGGCTTTCCTGTCTCAGCAAACTGCTTTCCGTTGATCCGCTTGTTAAGGTCATGATCATTACGGGCAATAATGACAGGTCAAAGGCAATTGAAGCCATATCAAGAGGCGCTCATGATTTTTTCAACAAACCCGTTGATATAGATGAGCTTAAGATAGCCCTTAAAAGGGCTTGCTATGTTTATAACCTTGAGAAAGAGCTCTCCTCCCTTCAGGAGAAGGCAAAAAAGAGGCCGTTAGACAGCATCATAGGTTCGTCGCATATTATGGAAGAGGTCTTTTCGTCTGTAAGAAAGGTTGCAACCATTGATGTGCCCGTACTTATTACAGGAGAGAGCGGTACGGGGAAAGAGCTTGTGGCTAATGCTATCCACGCATTGAGCAATAGATGTGATGAACCATTTGTATCTATAAACTGCGGAGCGATACCTGAAGGACTTTTGGAAAGCGAGCTTTTTGGACACGAAAGAGGCGCTTTCACCGGCGCTCATTATCAAAAAAAGGGTAAGTTTGAGCTGGCGCATAAGGGCACCCTATTCCTTGACGAGATAGGAGAGCTTATATTGCCGCTGCAGGTAAAGCTCCTTCGCTTTCTTCAGGACCATAATGTTCAGCGGGTGGGCGGCAATCAGGATATTCCCATTGATGTAAGGATTATTGCCGCTACCAATAGAAAGATTGAAGAGGCTACGATCTCCGGTGAGTTTAGAGAAGACCTTTATTACCGTTTGAGTGTGGTTAATATATCGATACCGCCTTTAAGAAAAAGGGGTGATGATATCATTGAGATAGCTCTTGAGATATTGAGAGGGTTTGCCTTGGAGTCCGGCAAGAAGATACGTGGTTTTGAACAAAAGGCCTTGGATGCGATAAGACAGTATTCATGGCCGGGCAATGTTAGAGAGCTTGAAAATAAGATAAAAAGGGCGGTTGTAATGTCGGAAGGCGAGTTTATAACCTCTAAAGCGCTTGGCCTTTCCACAAAAGGAAGAGATTATTCAAGCTTACTCGATCTTAATAAGGCAAGGGAAGAAGTGGAAAGAGAATATGCGCTGAAGGCGCTTGACAAGACCGGCTGGAATATGGTTAAAGCCGCAAAAGAGCTGAATATAAGCCGTCAAAACCTGTATAATATAGTCAGAAAATATGGATTTAAGAAGGCAGGCCAAGAGAAAGTGTAAAAAATTTAAAAAACAGTGTAATTAAATTAGACACTTGATTTGTTTCATTGTTTTTATCTTAACATATTGTTTATTATGATTTTTTTAAAGAATTAAAAATTTGTTTTTGTATGCAAAAAAATACTGTCTAATATTTTTACACTTTTTTGAAGAATGAAAAAATCTTAGTTTAAGTGTTTTTGGTTTCTTTAATAATAAATC